>JABSOG010000113.1 GCA_013216025.1 Algicola sp.
ATCGACTAAGCCTAATGCCATTTAGAATACCAGAAACAACAATAGCAATGCCCGTTAGCTTGTTTTCAGGTAAAATCCCCCAAGATATAACAAATGTTAAGTTGTTGTGAAATTTACCTCGAAACAATTCAAGATTGTATGCAAAAAGAAAAAACCCATCTTTTTTGATATTAGGCTGCAAAGGGATTTTTAATAAAAAGTCAAAATAACATTCATCACTTTGGCACCGCGCCACTTTATTAGCATTTTATTTAAAAAGCGTAAGACTTTGGCCCAGCTTATTTAAAAACCGTAAGACTTTGGCCAGGTGTGTTCGCGATTGTAAAAAGAGTTGCCGCCGCCTTCTTTGGCATAACTGGCATTTTTGTAGATGTCGATAACGTTATTGGCATTATCTGGATCTTCATCGGCAGATTCGAGGATATCCCAAGTATCGGTTGCAGATGAGGTGTATGGGAAGCGTTGATGGTCGTCAATGATTTCGTGCAAGGAGCTTTGCAGTGCCGCTTGAGTGGCTGCGTTGGCGCTGTTGTAGTAGCCCGCTGGGATTTCGGCGTGGGCCATGGTGGCTGTGCCCAGCAGGGTGAAGCAAGCAACGCTGCGTAGTACACTGTTTCGCTTGTTAAAATTACGCTTCTTGAAAAATGTTAAATTTGTCATTTGAAGTCTCTTCAGTTTGTATTCAGGTTTAAAAGGTTGTTTTCACGGGGATTTTGTTCGGCTTATTTTTTACCGTTTTGCCGATTAATTGATCACCCGGATAGCTGTTATTTTTATTGTTTTTATCCGCCCTTTTTCATAGTAAATGTGTTGAAAATCGCAAGCACTATATATCTAATAGGTTACAAAATCATTACATATTTGTGCTTTATTGAGCGCAAAACAACATTTATTTCAGAACCTGACAGGGCAGTCAACTTTTTTATAGCCTGATATGAGCGAGAGATCCACTATTTTTACAATTTTTAATCAAAAACATGAAGAAAACGTTAGAAATTGCCTAAATAGACAGGTTTTTTGATTGATTTACAATCGTGAATGAAAATCGTTCGTTTAGGTGTTTATTTACACAGCCTGGTGGTTTTTAGCGGGTTTTTTTGGGCTTAGAAATGAGCTGTTAACGACTGGTTAATCTGCGTTGTTTTTGTTGTCGTAAGGTGGGCTGAAAAGATAGCCCACCTTACGTAGAATAAAACACGCACTTAGTCCGCTGGAATCACTTCCATCAAACCAATTTGATTACGTTTAGAAGGTTTGTCAATGGGCGTGGCGTGAAAGTCACAATGTAAAACTGGTTTCAAAAAGGGGTTGAATGAACTGACTTGTCCAAACGCTGGATCTAGCCAAGCATCGATCAACGGCTTATTATCGAGCGGCAACATCAAGGGCAGTGATTTCTTATGAATATGCTCAAACTTGGGGTGACCGGGCAGGGTGATGATTGAGGTTGAATGGATAAACTCTCCAGTCTTTTCGTCGCGCCAAGTTTTGTACAAACCACCAAACGCGATAGCACTATTCTCGGGTTTAAGGTGGTAATAATGCTTGTCTTGCCCTTCGACAAAACTACTAGCAGGTATGATACAGCGGGTTTCTCGATAGGGTTTATAGGCAATGGCCTGTGAATTGTTGAGCTTGTCGGAGCGCGAATTAAACGAAGCATATTTGTAGTTAGCTTTTAGACCTTCTGGGCTTTTTTCCATCAGCAACCACCATGTGGCATCGGTGATCATGCGTTGGCCATTATCTTGTTTAATGATTGAAACGGTTGATGCCGGGGCTACGTCGTTGCTGAATCGCAGTTGTGATTGCTGCTCGAACAAACCCAGCTGTTCGCACAGGATTTTGGTTAATGGATCGTCCATTACGTTGAATCGTCCGCACATTGGCTCTGTCCCGTTGGTTTTTCTGCTTTTGTTGTATTACGTGAATAAAGGTTTTCCGGTAGACTTACCGCATGACCAGACTAGCCCAATACTTGACCCAAATCCACAACGGTGAATTGATAAACTACACCGCTTTCAAAAAGACCTTACCCAAAGACGAGCAAATCGATCATCACTTGATTTTCAAACCGCAAAAACAAGCGGTGGGTAAAAACAAATATAAAGACAAAGTCGACATTCTCGACCAACAACGCTTTGAGCAGCTGCTCAAACAAGCGGGTATGCCAGCACAAAATCGTGTCGAAGCAGCCCAAAAAGGCGATTCGCATCAAGTTGCAACTTCTTATAGTTTTTTACTGGTTTACCACAATCACTTACCTGATGTTCGCCCCGAGTTGGTTTTACTTCACGCTGACCAATTAAGCCAAACCTTTAAGCCCAAAAAACAGCTGATAATCATCGAAAACCAAGAGAATTTCTTCTGTTATCAGCAATTGTTGCCGTTGTTCAGTGACTTTTATGGTCAGTCGTTGGATTTGTCCCATTGCGATATCGTCTTTGGTGCGGGCAATCAAATAAACAAAGGGCTTAACTTATGTTTCCTCGACCAGTATCATAGCGTCCTTTGTGCTTTTGACTTTGATTTTGGCGGCTTGGGGATGTTTAAAACCCTGCAACAACACCTTGGCAAAGACGTGACTTTTTTAATGCCCAGCGACTTCTCGCCTTGGTTAGAAGGTTTTAAAAAACCACCCAAAGACAAAGACCAATGGTTGGCGGCAATGTCACTGGCCAATGAGCTGGGGTTTGATGCATTAGCTGCAACGTTCAAGCACACACGATATTTTATGGAGCAGGAAGTATTGCTTCGCAATATAAGCGGGGATAAATCCTCCGCCTACGAAAATGATGAAGGAAAATAATGTCAGATCATTTTGAGTTTGAAATCAAACGATTGGTATTGGTTGATTCGGCAGGGTTTTGTTATGTCGACTTGCCGGTGGATGAACATGCCATTTTGCTGGGTAACGGTAACCTGGGAAAATCGAGCCTGCTCAATTCATTGCGTTTGTTTTTGTTGCCTGAAAACAACTTTAAAAACAGCAAAAACAAATTCGCCTTTGCCACGCCCAAACGTGATGGTTTTTATGACAACGAAGAAAGTTACAACCACTATTTTCCGTCAAAATTCAGCTTTTTGATTCTCGAAGTCAGCAGCAACGTGGGGGGTTCGAAAACCCATTGCCAAATTCTTCACCGCAGTTCGGGTCATTTGGCGTATGAGCGCATTTTTACACCTTTTCCTTATGCCAAAATTCAGCAGTTGTTTTGGGATGGTAACGACGACGAAGATGGCATTGGCTACCGAGTTGAAGGGCTTTCGAGCAGTGCCGTCTTTAAAGCTTTAAAAGAACTCGATAAAAACACCATCAGTGTTAAAGACCCGGCCAAATTTAAAACCCTGTTATATGCCAACGACTTTTTGTCTCCGGCTGCAATGCGTTACAGCATTTTCCCGCTGGCCGAATGTGACGAAGCACGAATAGAATCGCTTAGAACCTTGATTTTATTGCTGTTTGACATGAACGCCAGCTCTGAGCCGGTAGCCAACGCGGTGGCTAACATCATCGAAGCAGATAAAAAGTTTGTCGACGATGTGCTCGATTTCGATATCGAGGTGTTTTTGGGCAAACACAACGATCTGAAACAACAAGACATCGATTTAACCAGAATCGAAAACCTCACGGATAAGTACCAACAGTTAAACGGTGATTTTGAGCAATACCGTTCATTGGCCGACAGCGAGAAAAAATTCGCTGCCTTTTATGAGCAACTCACCACCGTGTCAGAAGGTCAGCGACTATTACTCAACGATAAATCCACTGAATTGGGTGTGGCACAAGGCAATGAGCGTGAACAGGGCAAACTATATAAGTCACTGTCAGATAAGAACAAAAAGCTCACTGGTGAAGTGGGTAGTTTGCAGCGCCAACAAAACAAGGCGCAGGCATCAGTCGACAAAGCGCAGAACCTGTTGGTGACTTACCCAGATATGCCGATTGCTGAGGTTGTTGAATTTATTCAGTCTGATATTAGCGAAAATAACAGCCGATTAGCCGCACTTGAAAGTGAATCGCAAAGAGCCGTGCGCATCAACAAGTTGAGAAACCAGATCGAGGTTAATGGCGCTGAACGAACCAAGCGACAGGCGCATCTAGACAATCAGCATCATAGCTTAGAGCAACAATTGCCCGAGGGCAGTTGGCAGGTGCTGGCTGCAGTCAATAAAAAGCTGGCGCTGGCTAATCCCACCCGCGAGCTGACGGGCGAAGAAATCGCCACATTCGAGAATTTTACCAACCTGTTCTATCAAGATGAGAGCAGTGTTGCCATTTATAACGAACGCTTTGAAAAGCAATCAAGCTCTATGGTGCGTGATGATGAGCGCATGATTCAAAACCTGACATCCGAAATTAACGCCGATAACCGTGAATTGAAGCAACTTGAGCAGGGCCATAGTAGCGCCATCAACAAAGCCAATGACATTAGTAACCTCAAGCGTGATGTTCAACAGGCTGGGGTAGAGTTGGCGCTGATTGGCGACTTAGACTTTCATCGCAAAACGGTAGAGAGTTTGAAGCAGCCGTTAAGCGAAGCACAAAGCCAGTTAGACGCAAATAACCAACAAATTGAGCAAGAAGAAACCAAATTTCATACATTTAGCGCCGAACACGAAACATTAAAAGCCGAGCGCGCACAGCTACAAACCCGGGTTAATGCGCTTAAAGACTTGCAAAGCAGCACGCAACACATGATGACCAGTCAACCAAGATTGGCAGCAGCCGTTAAGCAGAGTCATAGTGATAGTGACGAACTTGAACTAACCGCTGCGGTATTAAAACAAATCAACGAAGATTTGATCGCGGTGTCTGAGTTGGGCAACAAACTGCTATTTGGTTTGCGCCACTTTGTCACCGAACAAGTCATTGAAGACGAAAGAGGCATCATGGCCGAAAGCCCAGACAGAAAGGCCATTGTCGAATCCTTTAATCTGTTGATTGATACCTTCAATAACCTACCCGGACGCCGAAATGTGTTGCAAGAACAAGTGCGCACTCACAACGAGTCAGTCGCGGGTTATGCCAACATATTGCAAAAAAACCACGAACACATTAAGCGCTTTGAGCAACAGCTTAACCGCGATTTTGCCGAGATTGAGATCAACGATCTTGACGGTATAGAAGTCGATATACACATAGATAAACGCTTTGAAAACTTGGTGCAAGAAGTCCATAAGTTCGATTTACTGTCAGACGAAATGCTGCCCGAGAATTTTTATGAGCGCTTAAAAGTCTTTGCCGAAGGGTTCTTTAAAAATGGCGTAACGGCTCGATTAACCATGGACAAAGTGGTCACCAACTTGTCGTATCGCACCCGTAAAAAGCTGCAAAGCACTTGGCAAACCAAACAGCAGTCAAACTCTACAACCGCGCTTATTAACTTGAAACTGGTGCAGATTCTGCTCAGTAAATTGCGTGCCAATGGTTGCTCACTGATGTTTCCGCTGGTGCTTGATGAAGTGGCCACGGTCGATGTTAACCAGTTTGATTGGTTGCTAGATGACATCAAACGCAGTGGTTTCAACCTGTTTGCCGCCAGTACGCACAGCGCCAGCCCAGAGCTGATTTATAAAATAGGTCGTCACCACGAATTGGGCGAAATGCGAACAGCGAAGCCTTATTCGAGTGAACGAACCATGGTTTACTGGGGTGGGCCCGAGTTTTTTGCCGATGAACAAACGGCGCAAATCGAACAATTGGGTTTGTTAGAGGCGGTTGATGAGCAAACAATTTAGCACCCTCGAAACGTTGCGAATATTGCTCGACCACAAACGGGTGATGTTCGATGCCATTCGCTTGATGGACAAATCGGGTGATCGTTACATCAACGAAGCTCAGTTGGCGGTGACCGTACTCGATCACATGAAAGATTTAGACAGCGTTGAAAGACAGCGTGTACAAATCGCCTTTTCGACCGACAACCTGCTGCAAACCCACATTTTGGCCGACAGAGACACCCACAACGGCATCACCCGGCTGATATTTCAAGAAGCGGTGATTGGCCTGTTTCGTCTGTGTGATGCCTCGTTATATCAAGAGCTGACAGATTCGAAGTTGAAATCTCGTTTGGCTGGGTTGTGGCGAGTGCAAGAAAAGTTTCAGTCGGGCACCTTGTCTTATTACGAAGGCGACCCGGATTACACCGAGTTGGTAGACGATACCTTTGAGCAACTGAGCATGTTGCTTGATGTGCTTAAACGCAATGTGATCAGAATGAAATCGTTGAGTCAGGATTTTGAAGGTATGTCGACCGAGGCGTGTAAAGACCCACAATCGTTTGCCCGTTTCCGCGAAGAATTGCTGGTGCAGGTTACCACTTTGTTCGAACGTCACATCAAGCCAACCCAGAGTTTTCTTAACCACAATATTCGTCTGGCCGAGGGCGATAACCTGTTCGAAGTGATGAACTGTATTAAGCTGGTGTTCGAGCGCAACGACAAAATCGATAAAGCCGATCAGATTTTTCGCTTCAGCCTTAGCTTTAGTAATATATTCAAACCGATCACTTTGGTGGCCCACCAAGTTGACCAGTTTTTACGTAAAACCCGGGCATCGATGGCCCAGTTTAATGCCATGGAACACCATTATCAGCTGCTCAGCGAAGCGTATGAACAGACGCTCGATCACAAACTCAACAAAACCAAAATCGATTCAAATTATGCCAAGTCGTTTGAATTTATCAATGGCCTGAAAAAACTGCCGCGGCCCAAAGACCTGCGTATCAGTGACTCGCCCAGCTACTTTGCCAACCTGTTTGCCGAATTAGAAGTGCGTCTTGCCGACAAGCTGTCGAACGCATTGCCTTTGGATGATGCAACTGCGTGGCAAAGCGAAGAAAACAGCAACAAAATCAAACGCAATTTGGCGTTGTACGATTACCTGTCGACGATAACGCTGCGCCCAACCAACGACTTGACCGCCGTACTGCATTACCGCCTAAAAGACTCGTTTGAAGGTTACAACATGATGGATTTGCTCAGCGCCGTCATACGGATGCGCAAGCAACGCGACAACTTTGAATTGAAAACCACCAACCGTATGGCGTATATCAGTCACGGCGACAACGTTTATGTCTACCGCCGCAAGCGTTTGATTGACACGACACAAAGTGAGGAAAGTTAAGATGGAAACCCAAGCGACAGCCCCAGACTCTGTATCAGTAGCGCCACCCGCTGTGACCCCTGTTGTGACAGTAAGTCCGTTCGATTCAATCAGCGCCCAGCACAGCACGCTGATTTATCGTCAGTTTGTGCAAGGCAAAGTGATGACCAAGCTGCTGTACAACGACATTAAAGCCGTGATGATCGAAAACCCGTTGTTCACGGTATTGTTCAATAACCAAGCCCACTTCGAACACCTCTATCGTCACTTAGGATATGAGTTGTGCTTCCATCAAAAGGGCGATTTTTATTACGTTAGAGAGTTGCGCGAAGACTCCAGCGAAGAAGCTGACGACAACGCCCTGAAAGTACAAACAACACTGTTGCTGTTAGGCCGTTATTACACAGGATCTGGCCGAGATTTAAACCATTTGTGCGATCCGCTGTTTGGTCTTAACGATGCTGATCATAAGGCATTGAACGAAAACGAAGAGTTTAAAGCGATTTTAAAAGCTGTACGACTGGATAACTGGGATAAGGCACTCGATTTTATTACCGTGCGTAATTTTGCGTTTAAGAGCGGTGAGCACTGTTATTTTCTTTCGCAGGCCGGCAAGGCTTTCTTGTTCCGGTTGGTTGAGGAGTACGAGGGGTGAGCCTGTGTTGCTTGGAGGCATAAAGGTCGTTCCTTTTTGGTTTGGTTATTCGTAGTAGGTTTGATTATGCTGGCATTTTCTTGTTGATACCATCACCGTTATAGTTGTAATTGGCCCCGGAAATCAATTCCTCTTATTGTCAAGTTATGTGAAAATACGCTAAAAATGAGTTAACTTTAAGGGAGCATGATGCGCCAAGAATATTTCTGGATAATATCAATTGCACTTAGCAGTCTTGCGTTAATTGCATCTCTTGGTGCTATTATGTATACTTATAAACGTGCTAAAACATCTGACATCCAGTCGCTTCTAGAAAAAAAGACTGACATCATTATTCTAACCAGTGAGTTACAAGATTATATATCTGAACTGCTCTTAGTCGTAGCCCAAAAAATAATACTAATTCAAGAGCACCCTGAGCTTAGTTCTAAAATGAACAATGAAAATGAAAGGCTGCGAGGAAATCTTGAACTTCTTAGGGAACAGTGGGAGTATATTGCCAATGCTCGCCAGCAGTTACTTGCTCAAAAGGCAACTGATTTGGAATCTTGGGAATCCATGAAGTCAACATTTAGTAGCTGGCTAAATAATGTAAAGTCAGACATTAAAAAAGAACAGAAGCTCTTTGATGAATTGAAAGAGTCAACAAATCGCAGTTAATGTTAAAATTACTTTAGATGTAACACCTGCCAAACCATAGTAGTTTTTTCAATTCGTAGGATAAGTGGTTGAGTTATAGGCCACTAAATTGAAGTTGTGAGAGGTTTCCTTGCCCCATCGCAATATGGACTACTTCTTGGTTTGTCGAAAATCTATTTCAGCGGTTTGGTTAAAATGTAATGCCTTTTCGTTTGACGCCATAACTAATCCACTTCTTCAAAGATATCCATGATGGATTTGTCAGAAAAATTGCCCTGTTTTATATCACCAAGACCAGGCATTATATGGCTCAACGTTGTTCGAGTAACCATATCTTGTCGTATCAAATCGCGAAGGTAATCGCTTGTCGTGGCATATAACCCTGTGTCGCCAATCCGGGAGTCTATGAATTCACGTAACTCATCTGTCAATGTGAGATTGAGACTGTTGGACATACTCATCTCCTCTATTAATATGTGTATATTGAGGTTTAACGAATCGCTACTTTGACACATATCAACAACAATCGCCATCCTATGTCTTATACAGCGCAAGAGGCCAAGTTGTTTGGCGATGCTATCAGCGCTATCATTATTAGTTGTACAGTCACCATTTTTATGGAGGTAAACTATGGCTACTCTGGTTGTGCGAAATATTGATGATGAAATCGTCAGAGCCCTAAAAACCAGGGCCGATAGCAATGGTATTAGTGTGGAAGCTGAGCACCGTAAAGTTTTGGAGTCGGCATTAATGACACCGAGAAAAAAGAGCTTTGCCGAGGTGTTGATAAGTATGCCCAACGTTGGGCTTGATGCTGATTTTGAACGCCTTCCTGATGATGAAGCTGATGATGTATATACTCGTTGTTAATGCAGGGTCAATACTGTACGGTATTTATAATCTAAATTAATATAGGCAGGTGTTGCTAAATGGATAGTTCATCAATAATGATTTGGAGTGTATTGTTTGGCGGTATAGGGATTGGTTATTTCATTTATGGTAAAAAGCAAAAAGCTGTTGTGCCATTTCTCGTGGGGTTAACCCTGTGCATTTACCCCTATTTTATGACTAGCGTGACAATGCTGCTTATCGTTGGTGTTATTTTAATCGCGATACCGTATTTCATTAAGTTATAGTTTAAACGTTACTGTGCATTAATACAGTTTATATTTGCATTATTTTTCAGTTTATTCTATATTTGCATAATCAGAGGTTGGTTTTTGGACTGGTTTGGTTCAGATATGTAATGAGGAGGCCCAAATGCAATTGGCACAGGCACCGCAGCTTGATTCAAAAAAAGTCGCAAAAGTTGCGATAAAAATGTTTTTTAATATCGGCCAGCAATGGTCGTTAACCTCAGAGCAAATGTTGATATTGCTTGGTGAACCATCAACGTCATTGTTTTATAAATGGAAGCGTGGAGAAGTCAGCAGCCTCCCCAAAGATACGTTAGAAAGAGTTTCTTATTTATCAGGCGTTTATAAAGCACTGCATATTATTTTTGAAGAACAAAATCAGGCAAACAGTTGGATAAAACGCCCATCTACCGATTTTAACGGCAAGTCTGCATTAGACGTTATGCTTGGCGGTAATGTTGTCGATTTGGCTGCTATCAGAAAATACCTCGATAGCCAAAGGGGTTGATATGTCACAGGTTGACCTTTTGAAGGTTAATGTTAATTGGCAGGCGCACCGGATCATTCAAAGCCGCTTTCCTCCGATTGACCTGTTTGAAAGTATTGTTGATGCTGACGAACTTGAAGAAGCTTTTTTTATCGAAAGCCTCACCAATGACAGGTTACGAGAAGAGGTCGGTGATTTGGCCTTGGTCGCCAAAAAAGACAGGATATGTGGGCCAGGAACAACTTCAATCATGGCTGCATTCACCCATATCGGTCGAGCCAGCCGCTTTACCAATGGCGATTATGGGGTTTATTACGCAGCCAACACTACTGAGGCTGCTATTGCCGAAACCCAATACCATCAAGCAAAATTCCTCAGTGCCACCAACGAAGTAGACACCAAACTGTCGATGCGTGAGTATTGCGGTTGCGTTCACCTGCCATTGCTAGATATTCGAGACGAAGTCTCTTTTTCTACACTCTATCATTTGACCGATTACTCCCCTGCACAGGCATTTGCCGCACAGCAACGAAGTAACGATGAGAATGGTGTGCTTTACAATAGCGTCAGGCGGGTAAACAGCGAATGTATTGCGGCGTTTAAACCAATAGCCTTGTCTGCGGTGTTACAGTCAAAACACTTTATCTATTATTACAAACACGCCAGTCAAACGATTGAACAGGTGATGGAAGTTCGGCAGGTCGAGCTTTAATAAATCTGTTTTGGCAGCTTAATTAATGCCAGGCTCCATGTGCTGTGATACTGTGTAGTATCCTTTTTGGGTATTTTCAGGGTTTTCTTGAACATACTTATTACTCCATTAGTAAATCTAACTGTTGTGAAATGTCATTTTTCACTTTTTTGGCAAACATATTGTGATGAAGCGGGGATTTTACTTTCCGAGCAAGGTTTTTGCTACCTTTAAACACCGTGGTCTTGTATTTGTAGGGGTGTAGGTTAAGCGTTAACATCTGCAGTCTCATAGCAGATCAAGTCTGCCGAGACCCACTTTGAACCAACACATCACGAGTTGCCCACTCATCAAACTGGGGAACATCGGCATCGTTATCTATTGATTCCCAAGAAGCGTTCTCGCTGACAAAAGTATGCGCTTGGCAGCGTTTGTCAAAAGGCGTATCTAAACTGCCGAGGCGAATACGAATTACATCAGGTGACTTGCTCAAATAAGCGTATAGTGGCGAGCCGCAGTTTGAACAAAAAGCGCGGAATTTTCCTGCTGAAGATTCGAATTCCCGTAGGTGAGACTCATGGTCGGTTAACGAGAAAGAGTCGCGTGATAACCCCGCATTAGCACCATAACTAGAACCACTGGCCTTTTGACAACTGACACAATGACAATAGCCAAAATCGCTGAGTTCGGCGTTAACTTGATAGTGAATTTTGCCGCAAAGGCAACTGCCTTTATACATGCAAGGGTCCTTTTTGATCATTGTCTGGGCGGTGAATATAGCAGGTATCGACATCTTTGATCCCCTTGATTTTGACCTGCTGATTTTAGATAGGTCACTTTGCTACGAGACAACGGAATTGCAGACGCCCTTCATTCATTTTCAAGTGGTAACCTAGTTTGATTGGTACTGGCTTTTCTATTACTGTGGGTATCACTATTGGCATATGTAGGTATTGTGATGGAAGATAAAATAAAAGGCGCTCTGGTCGGGTTAGCTTGTGGTGATGCGGTTGGCACTACGTTGGAATTTATGGACCGAGGGACTTTCGAACCCCTTACCGATATGGTTGGAGGTGGTCCGTTTGAATTGGCGGCAGGAGAATGGACCGACGACACGTCTATGGCGTTGTGTTTGGCTCACAGCCTACTGCATCAAAAGCAATTTGACCCGGTTGACCAAATGAACCGATATTGCAATTGGTATCAATACGGTTACATGAGCAGTAACGGCAGGTGCTTTGATATTGGTATTACCGTGTCTTCGGCACTTCGGCAATACCTTGAGCACAAGCATCCTTTTTGTGGCTCTACAGACGAGTTTTCATCAGGCAATGGGTCGATAATGCGATTGGCGCCTATCCCAATCTTCTATCAGACTAATCTTGCTGATTGCATAAGCTATGCAGGTGAAAGTTCTCGTACGACCCATGGCTCTGATGAATGTGTTGACGCTTGCAAACTCTTCGCCAGTCTGATTTTTCATAGTTTTAACGCTCAATCCAAATCTCAAATATTTGAATTAAATCAATATAAACCCCAATGTCAAAGTATCAAAGCGATTGCCGAAGTTAAGTTTATGTCTTTGAATTATGAGCAAGTTATTGGCAGTGGGTATGTCGTTGAAAGTCTAAAGGCTGCTTTGTGGTGTTTTCTCAATGGAGACTCATTTAGCGAATGTATATTGTTGGCTGCCAATTTGGGCGACGATGCTGATACTACCGCAGCAGTATGTGGACAAATTGCGGGTGCTTATTATGGTTTTAGTCATATTCCACAAAAATGGCGAGATACGATAACCCAGTCAGCCGAAGTAGAGCAACTTGCTGTCGATTTGTATAGGGCTGGCGCACAAGTGTGAGCAGCCTCTGTACAACCTTGCAATTTGGCGGTCTACCATCCAAATGACAAGGTAGAATCAGGGCTTGAATTTGCTTCTAATCTTTAAAACAAAGGGTTTCTGATCACAACAACTTTCGAGAGGTCTGATTCGGAACCGTTCACACCAACATCACCATTGGTTTCAAACGTAATGTATCGCCCATCATCACTGATAAAAGGCCAGTTGACGCGAGCCGAATTTGCTTCGCGGGTGACTTGAGCTGTGACGCTGTTTTGTCTGTCGTAAACGAATATGTCTCCAGTCCATTTGGTAGCAGAAAACTGCCAGTTTGATACATAGGTGACGAATCGGCCATCAGCACTGATAGTCGCAGCGGTACTGCTGCCTTCCCTTTGAGTCCC
The DNA here is from genome assembly GCA_013216025.1 of Algicola sp. Lineage (GTDB taxonomy): Bacteria > Pseudomonadota > Gammaproteobacteria > Enterobacterales > Alteromonadaceae > JABSOG01. The sequence goes on from JABSOG010000113.1 coordinate 12,958, forward strand.
CTCAATGCTAATGGAAACCCGCGTGGTGGTGGCTGTTTGGCTATCAAAGACAAAGATATCTTCTTCGCCATTGGTATCGTCTGAGACCAAGTTGGTGGAATATGAGCCAAAGACGATATATCGGCCATCGGCGCTGATGGCCGGATCATAGTTGTCGTCATCGGCTTCATTGCCGTCGCTGTCTACTGAGGCGCGTATGGTGGTTTGTGTTTGGGTGTCGTAAACAAATATGTCTTCTTCGTCGTTGGTATCACCCTCTATCAGGTTTGCAGCCGTTGACGCATAAGCTACATAGCGGCCATTGCTACTGATGATAGGGCTGAAACTGTCATTGTCTGCTCCTAGACCGTCACTGTTGCGAGAGATTCGGCTGGTTATCCCTGTTTGAGTGTCTCTAAGGAAGGCATCCTTAAATCCATTAGAGTCCATTTCGACCAAGTTGGTCGCCTCAGATTTAAACGCTATATAGCGACCATCGCCACTAATTGAATAAGGCGCACTGTCACCATTGCTTTGATTGCCAGAGCTGCTGACAGACTCTAGTGTGGTGATGCCGGTTTGCCTGTCATGAATAAATACATCTGCTATACCGTTGCTATCTTCTGGCACAAGATTGGTTGCTCTAGAACGAAAAGTGACAAAACGCCCGTCATCACTGATTAGTGGGATAAAGCTGCCATCGTCCGCTTCGTGGCCTGCGCTGTCTACCGAAATACGAGTGGTTATAAGGGTTTGTGTATCACGTACAAATACATCCCATGTGCCATTGTTGTCACCTTCAACAAGGTTGGATACTTCAGAGGTAAATGCGATATAACGGCCATCGGCGCTGACCGAAGGTGTCCAGCTGTGACCGTCAATGTTGTTGCCTGACAACGCAGCCGACACCAATATATTTTTGCAGGTAACATCTACATTGGTAATATCTGCGCCACTAAGGGCACCGCTGCCATTGGTGACAAGACAAGTTTGAGCAGGCTCAGTCGGGGCATTAAGAACGGTCACCTGATATATACTTGTATTTACCTGTAAAGCTGAAAATACAAAAGCACCATCGGTATCAATTAAAAGATCAAAGAGGCCATAATTTTGTAGTATCAGTCCTGTGCCTGTTAACCCAGATACGGTGCCACCAATTGAATGTAAGGATGGCGGTGGTGGTGCAAAAGGGTAGGGGGTATTTGTACCGCCATCGCCAATACAGCCACTTAAAGTTAATGAAAAGGCCGCAACGATAGTGGCTCGGGATAACAATGACATCATGTGTACTTTCTCCTGTTTGGACAACTTTGATAAAACAGGCTGATCCTAACAGTTGGCTATCTTTATTCCAGTTTTTTATCGGTTGTCAGGGTCCGCCAAGATAATTATTAAGTGCTAATCAGAGCCTTCAGCTGTAAGACATTCACTACAATCGTCGTGGGGTATCCGTACTACGGACTATCATTAACTGGCCATGGTTTTTATAACCAATTGAATTTAAAGTATTTAATTACATCCCGTGTTTTTACCTATCAATTCCCAATCTATAAAACCCACCAAAAACCTGCATAATTATAAGTATGAAAGAAAAGGAGATAGTTATGCACTTAAAAATGAGTTTGAATTTGGTCGAGTTAAAAAAGACCTTGGCGTTTTACAAACAGCTGGGTTTTTCAAAGCAGTACATTAATGCAGTTGAGCGAGATTTGTCGGCTGGGGAGCAACAATATGCTCAGCGTTTGCTCATCGGAACCGTCCAATAAACACGGCATTGGCAGTATAAGGCAAGGGGGATAATATGGTTGATTTGAATCGCGCCGCCGACTTGGTGGTCATGAAAGAAACGTTGGAATATTTTAGAAAACTTGGCTTCAGCGACCAGTACGTTGAAGAAATTGAGCAGGATTTATTGCAGCACGAGCGAAAATTGGCTGAGATTTTACGCGACGAAGACGAATAAATCTGCTTCGCATCTTTATATGGCCACGTTGTGGCGAAATGGTAAAAGCGGAATATGGGTTGTTGGCAATTATCTTAATCATCAATGTGTGAAGGTGAATACGTCCATGGTCGCCCTGAAAATATAAACGTTTGCAATTTAAAGGGGTTAAGTCGGACACAGACAGCCAGATGCAAAAAATGCACTTCAACATAACTTGCATGGCTGTATCTAAAACCAAACAAAGGGGTTGAAAACTCTCGCACATTGGCTGTTTTACGCCAGCCAATTAAACCCAAATGATTTTTGCCGATGCCCTGAGGGATCAGTTGGTGGTCGAGTTTGGCCTCGGTTAATATCCATTGTACATAGGTGTTGCTGTTGGGGCCGGGCCAGTAATGATAACGTGCTTTGAACGGATAGCGACTGGGCGAATCCCGTAAAATCGCCGCCAAAACTGTTGCCTTGTCACCTTGCCAACG
>JABSOG010001139.1 GCA_013216025.1 Algicola sp.
AAACACTTGATGGAATTTGGTTTGGGTTTGGTTGATGGTGTTACAGGCGTTGTCTAAGTCATTTTCGCTCATGGCTTGACCACGGATCACCAAACCATCATTACAAGCACGATTGGCCGGTAATAGTGTGGTTGATGCCCAAAGGGTGGCATCGGCAACGGTATTGTCGGTTTCTCCCGATGGCAAATAAGGGTCAATAACAATTTGGTAACGACCGGCCTGAGGTTTGTTGATGATGCAAGTTTCATTGCTGCCCGGGCTTCTGAGTGAGGCACAAATGTAATTGTCTAACGTGGCTGAGTCGTCTTCAAATTTTACGTACATATCTGGGTCGCCGAGACTTTCACCTGCAACCCCTTTGGCAAAACTGATCACCAGTGTTTCGGCGTCTTGTTCAAGATCAATATAATATTGAGTCACCCCATCAATGGTGATGTGCTCGATAGCGGTTTCGAGCGTGACTTGCTGGCCTACCGCAACGGGGGCAGGGGTTGGCTCAACGACTGGACCAGTAACGACAGGTGTTGGTACGCCATCGACACCACAACCCACCAAAGTCAGGGCAATAACACTGGGCAACACCGCCCGAGTAAATTTCTTGATGATCATTTAAAACCTCGTAATATTATTTTGTGTACAAAATTATGTTTATACGTTAACACAAAAACAACATTGCGTGCAATAAAATGTTATTTGGTGGGGTTTTGATAGGGGGTGGAGGAACGGAGGCTCCGCAACATAAAAAAGCCTCGCATTGCGAGGCTTTTTGTTTATGGGTTTGGCGGTATAGACGTATTACTGAACAAACCGAGAAGTAGAATCCCGAACAACTAACTCAGGTATAAAGCTCTGAGTTTCGTTGGACAGTGTCTGATGTCTTGTCGCAGCAATCAACAACGCGGCAGCGTGCTGTGCGATGATCCTATTGGGCTGGTGTGCCGTGGTCAGTTTCGGCCACGTTTGGCGAGAGAAGGGGCTATCTTCGAATCCGATTATTGACAGTTGGTCGGGGATGTTGATGTTCATCAATCTTGCGGCGAATAGTGCGCCCGCCGCGATTTCATCGTTACAAGCAAAAATAGCGGTGGGGCGGTCTTTGCCTGACAGCAATTCGTTTGCGCCTTGTACGCCCGACTCAAATGAGTATTGGCCAGCGATGATATGGTCGTCTTTGACCTCTATGTCATTGCATCTCAAGGCTTCTTTATAACCACCCAATCGTTCGTGGCTCGACATGTGTTCCATGCCACCGTTGATGAAACCAATGTTTTTGTGACCCAAGTCGATTAAGTGTTGGGTAACATTTTTTGCGGCGTCTTTATCGTTGATCATCACGCAAGGTGACAAGTCGTCTGGGCTTTCTTTACCTGAGACGATGCGAATAATTTTGACGTCTAAAGCGCTCAAGGCTTCGACGATTTCGGGCATTTCTGAAAACGGCGGGGTCATCACTATGCCAGCAACGCGGGAGTGCTGAACCATTTTTTTAAGTTCTTCGCAGATGGTTTCAGATTTAGAGTTACAGGGGTGTATCAACAATTCATAACCCTGTTTTTTACACTCCGACAAAATACCATTTTGCATGTCGATGACATAATAGGCGTTGGGGTTGTCGTATATAAAGGCAATGTTATAAGACTTGGTACCCGCCAGTGAGCGGGCGGCTAAGTTGGGCTGATAATGAAGCTCGTCGATGGCTGCCTGCACTCTGTCGCGGGTCGTTTCTCGTACCGAGGCTTCGCTGTTCATCACCCGAGAGACTGTTTTTATTGAAACTGCTGCCAATTTAGCTACATCATTAATCGTGACTTTCATATAACCTGTAAATACCTTTTTATACTGTTACCGTTCGCTAGGATAGGGTTTTACTGCCTTGCAAGCAACTGATAACTGTCATAGTGTTGACAAAATAGACCTATACAGTGGATCATAAACCTTTCCTACGCGCATTGACAGCGTTGTCATTTGGGTTTATTGTAGCAATTAGCAGCGATTATTGCAAATGACAAATAAACCTGACACAAGTGTCAGGTTTTGTGTGATATAGTTGATAATTCGCAGAAAATTGTATTTAAAGATGCGCAGTAGATTGATTAAAATATTGACAGGACCCGCTATGACCACTCGAACTCAATTGCCGGTTTGGCAACAATTGCAACAACATGCCGAGCAAATGCAGGCATGTCATATGAAAACCCTTTTTGATGAAGATGCTGACCGTTTCAACGGCTTCTCGATTAAACTGCCCCAGTTACTGCTCGATTATTCGAAGAACCTGATCAATAAGGACACCATGGGTTTGCTAATGCAGCTCGCTCGTGACGTCGATGTAGAACAATGGCGTGATAAAATGTTTGCTGGTGAGCGTATCAATTTCACTGAAGACCGCGCTGTTTTACACGTTGCCTTGCGCGACCGTTCACAAAAACCTTTGGTTGTTGATGGCGAAGATGTTA
>JABSOG010001140.1 GCA_013216025.1 Algicola sp.
GGCGTATCTCCATATTATTATTCAATATAACTGCATAAAACAATCATCTAGACGGTATGAAGGACTATAACGGAGAAGGGCAAAAGAAGGAAAAGATCAAAAGATGTAGCTTGCTTGGTTCGCGGCTGTTGCCATTCTTTTTGTCTTTTTGTCTTTTTGTCTTTTTGTCTTTTTGTCTTTTTGTCTTTTTGCTTTCCTCCGTGGACACCGTGACTCTGCGTTCCCTCCGTGTGGATGCTTTTGACCTTGTCTTTTGATCTTGCCCTTTGCTCTCCCCCTTCAGAAGCGGTTCTTCGAATCGACAAGCTGTATCTGTTCTTCAACTTTGGTGATCGCACGCCGGCATTTGCCCAGCCTTTGGTGCAGGGCCAAGATTTCTCTTTGTAATTGATTCGCCTGGTGGTCGTCGGCCTGGCTCATGTGTGCCTGTCGTTCAAATATCATTTCGTTCAAACGCCGTTCAAACTCATGGTTTTGGGCCAGTTCTTGGTGTAATTCGTGGCTATTGGCCATAAAGTATTGGGCGTTTTTTTTGTATTTGGCATACCGTTTTTTGTTGCTGGTCTGTTGATAGCGATGTTCTTTTATCGCTACCTCATTACCCCGAACCACTTGGGTTAGGGCGGTGAGCTGCTCGGTTAGTTGTTCTCCGCGTAAGTTCAGTTGCGTTTTATCGGCTTGGGCAAGACGCAGCAGGGCGGTAAAATTGTCGTCTACTTCACGCACATAATCCATCAGTGCGGTAGACTCGCAACGAAACAGGCGATGGTTGAAGTGGTCGCGGTACTTAAAGTGCTTTGATTTGATCTTGGCGTTACGCTCGTCAATACTCCGGGTCTGCTCGTACAAAACATTGAGCTGTTCGCGTATTTTGTCTATTAAATCTTGGGTTAGCATCTTAAAACCACGCTTTGCCTATTACCTTGTGTGAGTTAACTGTTTATAAACTAATAATCGATTTTCCGCTTAAATGGGGGCAGGGCATCGAGCATCATCTTGCCATAGCGTTTACTGATCAACCGCCTGTCTAAAATAACCACCCGGCCGACATCATTTTCATTACGCAACAGTCTACCACAGGCCTGCACCAACTTCTTAGACGCCTGAGGTACTGACAATTCCATAAACGGGTTGCCGCCGCGCGCTTTGATGTATTCGGCGTGTGCTTCTTCAACTGGCGAAGTGGGCACAGCAAAAGGGATTTTGGTGATGATGACATTGGTGAGATATTTGCCCGGCAAGTCGAGTCCTTCTGAAAAACTCTGGGTGCCAAAGATAATACTGGGTTCGCCTGCGTCTATCGCTTTTTTGTGCTGTTCAATGATGCTTTGGCGTGAGTGCTTTCCCTGAACCAGTAACTTCAAATCGTGTTGTTCTTCAATCGCGGTGGCCACGGCTTCCATTTGCCAATACGACGAGAACAACACCAAAGAGGCGTCTACACCTTCGAGTAATCCGGGCAGCTGTTCTATCAAGTTATCAGAAAAATCCGGGGCGGTCGGTTCGCTTCTCATGGCTGGCATGTGTAGTTCGGCATTTTGCTGGTAGTCAAAAGGGCTGTCGACCTGAATGTACTGAGTGCCGTCATTGTTTTCAAGGCCAACTTGATGGCGGAAAAAGTCAAATTTGTTGAGCGCTGTCAGTGTCGCTGAGCACACCACGGCTCCGGCACATTCGCCCCATAATTTATCGGCCAGAAAAAAGCCCACTTCTATAGGGGAGGTTGCCAATAAATAGTCGACGCCCTGTTTGGTTTTGACCACTTCTATCCAACGGGCGTTCGGTGGGGCTTTTTTACTCTTTATATGCGACCACTGTTTCCACAGTTTATGGAGGTTTTCCATGCGGTTGATGAAAAAACCCAGTTCGGCAAACAGCGGTTCGGCAATACTGGGTGAGATATCCCCCTCGGCGGCTTCTTCTTTTAACAGTTCTTGTAGTTTTTGTAAGAGTCCGAGCAACTTGCCGGTTGTTGGCGCTAAGTCTTCGGCGAAGTGAATGAGGGTGTCGGGCAACTCGCCATTTTCAAATCTTAAACAGTCACCCTTTATAAAGAGCGTTTGATGATTTTGTTGCAGCCAAATGTAGGCATCATTGAGTGATTTACCAGTTTCCCCACAGGTGTCGTGAATAGTGAGCGAAACACCGATGGCTTTGGAACCGATTAGGGTTTTGTTGAGTTTGTTGGCCAGTTTGGGTAATTTGTCGAGCCATTCTTTGGCACCTTTGGTGGTGGCCTGTGCGGCAGCAAAATCGCGAGTGACCTGTGGCAGTTGATGGCCTTCATCTATTATATAGATTGATTCATCTGGGGGGGACAGTATTTTGCCGCCACCGAGTTCTAAATCGGCCAGCAGTAAACTGTGGTTTACGATCAATACATCCAGTTCGGCGATTTTGTCTCTCGCCATATGAAAAGGGCAATGGCGATGCTCTTGCATCGCACGGGTGCA
>JABSOG010001141.1 GCA_013216025.1 Algicola sp.
CCTCGCTATAGAATTCACTGCCAATTTTCTTTACGGTCTTGTGATAAGCTTCGGCTGCAAATTCACAGAGTTTGTGCTTGAAGCCGGAACCGTACACGTCATTGCAGGCTTGATCCATGTTGGCTAAGAAAGCATCGTCACAGCTTGCTTGGGATGTGCTAACATTGTTATAACAAACATCATGTGCATTACAAGCACCTGTAAAATCAAAGTCTGGGGCGTTAGTACAGCCGTCAGTCTGTGCAGCAGCAGACGCTGTAGGTCTTTCCTCACAATCTTCTGGTTGCTTTCCATTGGCTGCATCACAGGCTTTTACCAGTGCTGCGTGTGCATCGTTTTGTATATCCCTTTGGAAGTCTTCGTACCTGTACTCATGTTCCATTCTCAGAAAGAGCCAAAGAGACATTGCGGTATGCTTAGTCCCGTAAATGGGCATCTTTTCTATTTCAGCTGAGGCGATTGGCGCATGTAAAGTGGAAAATATAGTCAATACCAGCGTGAATAGTTTTAGCGTATTTTTAAACATTTTGATTTTCTAAACCTTTATTATTAGTTGTTTTAGTATGATGGCCTTGTTTGGCGGCGCGTATTTTCACAGAAATTCCAAATTTGTCAACATCTCGTCGGTTTGTATCGGCTGTTCAAAGCATATGGTAGCGCTTATGGTACTGGTTACATATTTGCTGAATTTCCTAATTTATTGTTTCTATTGGGTTTTAGCTGGTGCTTTTTGATTCACCAATAGTACATAAAGATACAAAATAATAACCATAGTTGTATAAATTTATGAACCGGCTTACTAGTGTACTGCAACGAACCCGAGGCAATACGCCGCGCAATTTGCAACACAATAGTCATCCCTTCTCGTAACCACTTGAATTAAAGTCAGATTTTAATGGCCTGTTTTATGCGTTATCAACACTAATCTCCCTTTCTAATCCTCTTTGGAGTGTTTGGTATGATGAGTTTGAAGCGCATTCTTCTAATTGTTTTGGCCGGTTTGTTATTTGGTTGCGGCGGTGGCTCTGGCAGCAGCTCGGTACCGCCACCTACAACGCCTATACCAACGGCACCCGACACCTCAATCGATGGGTTTGCCGATATGGCGGTGCCCGCTCAGTTTGATTGGCAAATGCAATCTCAATCAAAAACCACGTTGAAACTGGTGAGTAACTTTAGTTATAACTCCTTTAATTCCAGCTCCTTTAATTACAGCGCATCAGCACAAGCCGATGGACTCCCGCTCAGTGGTCAGCACATTGTCAAAGTGTTTGGCATCGACCAAGACAACAATGTTGTTACCACCCCAGTGTTTACCGGCATGACTAATGAGTTCGGTGAATTGCCCATTACTTTTAATATTCCCGAGCACTGGTTGGGCATTGTGGTGGGTGTTCAGTTGGATGAATCGACTTGCTCGCAAACATTTCTCAAAGCCGAGATCACCGGGTTAATTGCATTAGGCTGTGATGTTGTTGTCAGTTCAGACTTATAGGGGGGTTGTTATGAATTACTGTAAATTACTGTTTTTATTGATGGGTCTAACAACATTTGTATCTGTAGCAGACCCTACCACACAATCGACCATACAAAATGGCGATGGCTCATACACCTATACACAAAAAATCACCGTAGACAGCACCAGCCCGCATTATGTCGCCCCCAGCGGGTATGGGTTTGACGAGTATTCGTGGTTTGATGAAGACTATGGCTGGCAACACAGTTTCGACTTGTTTAATCAGTCTAACTACGGCAATTACCAAATCCAAAACGCGACTTTGTTGATTAGGGGTTGGGATGTGGATTCTGAGCCGTTTCATGGTGAGACGGGCGAGTACGATGGTTTGTCGGTTGATGGTCAGGCGTTAGATCCGGGGTTGTTGCAGGGTACCAATAACACTTGGTCCGAAACTGAGTTTGATGTGCCGCTATCTAGTATTAGCGATGATGGTTTGATTAACGTCTATTTGAATATTGATATGAACCATAACCAACGTCATTGGGCCACAACGCTCGATTACAGTCTGTTGAGCATTACGTATATCGAAACCAGCAATCTACCCCCTTATCAAGCTCAGTTGAGTTTTGTCCCAAGTGAAGGCGTTTCAGTCTTTGATGATTTGGTGGTTAGTGCTACGGGACCAACACCGGCAGACCCAGAAGGAAATGCCGTTACTTACCAATATCGCTGGTATGTGGATGTTGGCCAGGGCTTTTTTGTCGATGACACTTTTGCAGGCAAGGCAGAGCATACCGGCAATACCGTGCCCGCTAGTCAAACGGCTAATGGTGAGCGCTGGCGTGTTACGGTTACACCTGTCGACAGTAATGGCCTTGTTGCCCCCGCGACAACGGTTACATGGTCGACCATTGGCGACAGCGATAACGATGGGGTAATGGACGCCTCAGACGCTTTTCCAACGGATCCACTCAGTGCTTTTTTGTCTCGT
>JABSOG010001142.1 GCA_013216025.1 Algicola sp.
CAGGTCCTTCATGTGGGTGGCAGGCATCAGTTTGGTGATATTGATTTTTGAACTGGCCGTGAGTAATTTCAGCTGGAAACGCATAGAGCTGTTAAGAAACCAGTGTTTGGGCGGCAAATTGACTGCTTTTTTCCTCACCGCCTTTGTCAGCAGTCACCTGATACATATATGGGCTGATGCGACATTTGACTATGATGTCACCAAACAAAACAATATGTTTCCGTTTTCGTACCCTGCCACAGCCAAAACATTGCTGGCCAAAAACGGCTTGCTCGACAAACGCCAATACGAGCAGACTCAAGCAGACCAGTTGGCGCTGAAACAAAACCTCGACTACTTTCCCAAACAGCAGCAATTACAGTGTGATATACCGGATATACGCAACAATTTAATGATATTGGTGACCACCTCAAGATTAGATGAAGCCGCCTTGGCAACATTACGTGGCCAGGGATACAGCTATTTTGACAAACATTATGTGCCAACCAACAGTGAAGATGCGATTTTCAACCTACTTTACGGCCTGCCCTCTCTTTATAAAGACAGCATTATTGCCAACCGCCAGTTGCCACAATGGTATAAAGTGGCGCAAGACAACAACCTCACCGTTGACCTAGATACCATAAACTCACCCCAATTTGCCGGTTATGGTTTTATTACCGAATCGCAAATATCAAATAGCTCAGACATCAAAATCAGCATTGGCCAAATTGAAAATGAACGGTTGATTGATTACCTCGACGGCCTTGCAGACAGTAACGTGATTTTAATCAGCCTGTCGGATAGAAAAAAAGATGCCATCACCAAAACGCCATTATTGGTAAAATGGTCAACCCCGATGAGATACAAAGGCCAAGTCACCCAAAACTTGGGCGTTAACACCACCATCATCGAGTCGTGGTTAAACTGTAAAGCACTGAACGTAAACGAAGGTAAACTTGATGCCTTTGGCAAAAACATCCTGTTGAAGCAGCCCAAAGTACTGGCAGCCAATTATACCGCTGGCACCATAGTGTCGATTGAAAAAGACAAAATCACCCTGCTAGACGACCAAGGCAACGACCTGCAAATTTCTGCAACCAATGGCTATAAACTCAATCAGGTGCTGGAAATTCCGATGCTCAATGACACCATTAATTTGTTGAAGCGGTATAGTGTTAGGGGTGAGAAATAGGCGAGTTTGATATCGCCATAATAGCGGTTGATATTAAGCCACTTGATCAAAGTCGATTAGCTTTAATGCTTTGGTATCTACTTTTTGCCCTGCATTGTATAGGTCGAAACTGCCTTGTAGGGTTAGCCAGCTTTGTGCTGTGCCGCCGAGTACTTTGGATAACCGGACGGCCATTTCAGGAGATAGACCCGCATTGCCATTGATAAGTCGATTAAACGTGCTGCGAGCTACGCCTAGTTGATCGGCAACCTTATTTGCCGTTATTTCCTTGAACGGTTCGATATAGGTGCGCAGGATCAGTGCTCCAGGGTGCGGAGGGTTATGTTGTTGAAAAGCCATTAATGATAATCCTCATAATTAACAATGGTGGCGTTACCATTTTCAAATCGAAAAACAATACGCCAATTACCTGAAACATTAACTTAATATTCCGTGTTGCGCAACTAGTAATCTTTGTAAATATTAAACTCAGTATAGTTTTCAAGCCCCTCGACTGCTGCGCTGATTTATTTTGTTGTTTGACCGCCTCAAACCACTGAGGCACATTAAATCTCACTCAAGATAGTGTCAATATTCGACCTTTTACCATCGTCTCTATACCAATTGCTCAGTTTGATAAGCTCGCTTTTAATGTTGTCTTTGCCGCTAAAAGTCTCGGCGCCGTTCAAGTCGGTCGCCATCAGTCCCTGACGAGCCAAGTCGCCCAGTCCGTAAACTTCTTTAACAAAGCGGGCAACGACCCAGGCCTTGTCTTTATCTGTAGTGATAGCATCGCGCAAACCTTCACGGATACCTTCAGGTACTTTGGCTGTGCTATTGTGACCGCCTCTGGCTTGGTGCGGTTGGTCGATATTATCTGCAAATTTTGAATCACCCATATCGCCTGGTTTGACTATGTCTTTACTGGTGAAATTACCGTCTTTGTCGATGGCCCTTTGCTCTTTAGTGCGGTCATTTTTGTCGCCAACCTCTGCTCGCGCTTCCTTATAAACCGAATCGATACTGGTGGTGATTTGCTCACCTTTGGTTTTGCCATCCATGTGACGGATAAACGCATGACAATTTAATGAGACATTTATATAGTTTTGCCAATCTGGGCGCGTCGTACCAGTGGGCGGCAGATGACTTTTCTTGTATTTGACAACGACCTGATAAAATGTCCAATAGTAAGGTTTTTTGTTTACCCAGCCTTTCACCTTGTCTTCGACCTGTAGTCGATGAGAGGAGTTGGCCTCGGCAGTGATCGGAAACAGGTTGGCGCCATCATTGGTG
>JABSOG010001143.1 GCA_013216025.1 Algicola sp.
TGCAACAAAAGGCCTCGAACTGGCCGTGGATATTCAGTCAAGTGTGCCTTTGGGGATCCATGGAGATCGCTTGCGGATTGGCCAAATATTAACTAACTTGCTCAGTAACGCGATTAAATTTACTGAACAAGGCCGTGTCAGCGTCAGTGCCAGTGTTAGTGATGAACTCGCCCAGACACTGTGTATTACGGTTAGTGATACCGGCATCGGATTGGAAGATGAAGTACAAGACAAGCTTTTCCAGGCCTTTAGTCAGGCCGACAACTCCACCTCCCGAATCTATGGTGGCACCGGACTGGGACTGTCCATATCCAAACAATTGGCGCAATTGATGGGCGGCGAAATTGGGGTTAAAAGCGTCGCGGGTATTGGCAGTCAATTTTGGTTTACCGTGGTTTATCAACCGGCAACGGGACCCGTAACCAGAACCTACGATCGTACAACCAATGGACACTGGTGTTCATCACGCCCATTGAAAATATTGGTTGCCGAAGACACTGAGTTGCTTCAGCAGATCACTACGGCGATTCTTGAAGATCTGAACCACCAAGTGGTGATTGCTCATAATGGAAAAGTTGCCGTCGATAAGGTCGCTGTCGAGCATTTTGATTTGATCTTAATGGACATTCGCATGCCGGTAATGGATGGCATGGCGGCAACGCGCATCATTCGTGCAATGTCAGATGATAGAGCAACAATACCGATCATAGCGCTGACTGCCGACATAGCGGCAGGCAATATCCATGAATACATCCAGAGCGGGGTCAACGAAGTCTGTGCCAAACCGATTAATCTGAACGAGTTATTACGCACCATCAATACCCAGCTCAAAGAAGTCATTCACGTATTCGTTGACAACAAAGTCAGTGGTTTTGGTCAAGTGACGAAACACGTGATTTTACTGGCCGACAAAAACCCTGCATCGCAGACAACCAGCCCGCTTTTGGCGGCCAAATTGCCCAAGTTTACTGAGCAACAGTTGGCTGATTTACGGATTAAATATGAATCTACGGTCACTCAAGACTGCGTGACTTTACAAAACCAGCTTAAAACACTGGCTAAAAATCCTGCGGATGCCGAACTGATAAAAGCGATGGGGATAATCCCCCACACCCACAAAGGTACCGCTTATGACTTTGACTATAGGCTGATCACCACAGTGGCTACCCAAGCCAATGTCATGCTTAACACGATTGAAAACTTTAGCGCAAACGACATTCAAAACCTTGGCAATCACATTGCGGCGTTATCATTGATTGTCGAATATAAAATGACCGGGGATGGCGGTGAGGCGGGGCGTGAGCTGTTACAAGGATTAAAAGATTGTGCAGTACAACAGACTGTCTATAAAAGTCGAGTTGTTTTATAATGCGCCCTCAACAGACACTCTTGCTTGTATATAGTACTAAAGGACACCATGATAACAACCGCACGACTTTTTATTAAACCACTAACCCACGCCGAAATGCTCAAATACGTTAAGGCTGATCACACTTTGGAAGCCGAACTGAAGGTTAACCAAACAACCAATCAAATTTCACCAGAACTCAAAGACGCGCTTGAAAACACCATCTTGCCCAGCGTGGCAGACGCCAGTAAAAATTACCTCTACTCAACGCTGTGGACCATGATTGATAAAGACCAGAACGACATGGTCGGAGACTTGTGTTTTGTCGGGCAGCCTAACGACAAAGGCGAAATCGAAATTGGCTACGGCACTTACGAGGCATTCAGGGGCAAAGGATATATGGTCGAAGCCGTTGGCGGTATGCTTGGCTGGGCCAAAAAACAGCCGGAGGTTAAAGCCATTGTGGCCTCGACCGAAAAAAGCAATGTTGCCTCTTACACCATTTTGCAAAAGAACGATTTTGTTAGAACCGGTGAGACTGATACCTTGATTCACTGGCGACTGGATTTTTAATAAATCTGCTGCGCATCTTTATATGAATCTGCTGCGCATCTTTATATAATGCCGTATAGCGGCACAAAAACGAGTGGTTAAAAGGGTTAATTCCTCGCAGCTTGGAGGTCGTCGCAAAAGTCGATTTGTGTGTAGGTCGTGGTTGAGGAGCTTGCGACGAAGCCCGACAATCGGTTGATTTATCATCCAAGTAACGTGATTTTGGTCATTTACGTGGTGTCGGGCTTCCGGCTTCGCCGTTCAACCGCGACCTACGGTAGTCGTTATTCGCTTTGGACTTTAAGTACTTTGATGATGTCATCGGAACATCTTAACGTTCTAACTTGGGTAAACAGCTGCTTGGCCTGTGGATATTGCCGCGACAAATATTTAAGCCATTGTTTGATGCGATTGGGATAGTATTTGCCTTTGGCGCCGTAAATTTCATACCCCGAATATTGCACTAAAAGTTCAATGACTGCTGACCATAACATCGGCTGTACGTCATCTTTAATCACCTTGGCGAGGTTTGGCAAGGCCAGT
>JABSOG010001144.1 GCA_013216025.1 Algicola sp.
AATTCGAGACGTTGAACTGGCGATTTTTGTTGTTGACAGCACCCGCTGGACAGACGACGACGAAATGGTTTTGACCAAGCTCAAGCAGGGCAAAGTCAGGGTTGTGGTGGCCGTCAATAAAATTGATTTGATTGAAAATCGGGATAAGTTGTTGCCCCATCTGCAATGGCTCGGCGAAAAACACGATTTTGAACACATCATTCCAATATCAGCTGAAAAAGAAACTGGCCTTGAGCATGTACATAAAGTGGTGAGAGCAGCGTTGCTACCCAGCGAATTCTATTTCCCGGAAGATTACATCACCGACCGCTCCCAGCGGTTTATGGTGGCTGAGATTGTTCGCGAAAAGCTGATGCGTTTTACCGGGGATGAATTGCCGTATTCGGTGACTGTCGAAATTGAACAGTTTAAATGGCAACCCAAAGGGATTTGGCACATCAATGCGCTTATCTTGGTTGAACGCGAAACACAAAAGCGCATGGTCATTGGTAACAAGGGTGAAAAACTCAAAACCATCGGCCGCGAAGCGCGCAAAGATATTGAATATCTTCTCGACAACAAAGTCTTTTTAGAACTGTGGGTTAAAGTGAAAAGTGGCTGGGCCGATGACGAACGCGCCCTGCACAGCCTCGGTTACAGAGGCGACCAATAACGAGGTGCGTTATGACAGCACAAGTTCCCTGTTTTATTCTTCATCGCAGGCCATTTCGTGAAACCAGTCTCATTATTGAGGTGGTGGCACAAGGTTATGGCCGTCTTAATCTGGTCTTAAAAGGTGCTCAAGGCAGCAAAAAATCTGCCACCAGTGGCCTAAGTCAGGTCTTTAATCCATTGTTGCTGAGCTTTAGTGGTGCTGGCGAGCTAAAAACGGCGCTGTCGCTTGAAAGTAATGGCCCGGCGGTGATACTTGAAGACAAGTTTCTCTACAGCGGTTTTTACATCAACGAGATCATCTGTCGCTTGTGGCCGCAAAACGTTGACAGTGACGAATTGTTTGAGCTGTACACCACATTGCTAGAAGACTTGTCACAAACTCAGCAATTGCCTGAGCCTAATGCCCACTTTCTTGAAATGCTACTGCGCCGATTTGAATTTAATCTGCTGCGGATGCTCGGTTTTGGCATTGATTGCAGATATACCGCCGGTGGCAATGAGCTAATTGAAGCTGGGCAAGCCTATCGCTTTATCGCCGAAGAGGGTTTTGTTTTATCACATAAATCGTATAGCGGTCAGCCGTTGTTCAGCGGCGAGGATATTGTGGCGATAGGACAGATGAACTTGACTAGTGGCAACGTTTTAAAAGCGGCCAAACACTTGGCCAGAGCTGCACTGGCGCCACATTTGGGGGGCAAACCCCTGAAGAGTCGCGAGTTGTTTGTTAACCTCTGATAAATCTGCTGCGCAGCTTTATTTATTGTTTACTTAAAAATGAAGAGAATCCAACATGAACAAGATTTATCTGGGTGTCAATGTCGATCATATTGCCACTTTGCGTCAAGCCCGTGGTACCAACTATCCTGAGCCGGTTCATGCCGCTGCTATTGCCGAAAATGCGGGTGCTGATGGCATCACCATTCACTTACGTGAAGACCGTCGTCACATCCAAGATCGTGACGTTTATTTGATGAACAGCACCGTACAGACTCGCTTGAATCTGGAAATGGCCGTCACTGACGAAATGATAAAAATTGCCTGCGAGATTCGTCCGGCCTTTGTTTGTCTGGTCCCTGAAAGCCGCGAAGAATTGACCACTGAAGGCGGTTTGGACGTCATTGGCCACAAAGAGAAAATCGCCGAAGCCGTTGAGAAACTGACTGAAGCGGGCATCAAAGTCTCCTTGTTTATTGATGCAGACAAAGAGCAAATCAAAGCGGCCAGCGAAGTTAAAGCACCCTACATTGAAATTCACACCGGCCACTATGCCGATGCATTGGATGATGCAGAACAGGCTGAAGAATTGGCCGAGATTATTGAAGGTGTAGAATACGCCGATAGTCTGGGTATCATCGTTAACGCCGGTCACGGCCTGCATTATCACAATACAACGGCTATCGCGGCTATCCCGCAGATTTATGAGCTAAATATTGGTCATGCAATCATTGCTCGTGCAGCGATTGATGGGATGGAGAAGGCTGTCCGGGATATGAAACAGATCATGACTGAGGCGAGACGGTAGGTTTTAGGTTTAGGCTTGAGGCTTCGTTAGAAGCTGGAGGAACGGAGGCTAGGAAACAGGGCAGTTGACAAAACTGGGAACGCAAGCGTTCCAAGCGATTCCCATTTTTGCAATCTGATCTGTCCCCGGCTGGTGGTGGCTGGCAGAAGACTTCGATTGGTCAGCTCTACCAGTCATCTCCAGCTGGGGTCAGTGCAAAAGAAGTTCTGTGGACAGCTTGCCTGTCCCTGCACTGATTTTGCTTTGACCCCCTT
>JABSOG010001145.1 GCA_013216025.1 Algicola sp.
TCGGTCATGTGGTTCGGCGCAATCTCAACATGCTATATATGGTTGAAAACAATGGCTGTTACGGTTTAACCAAAGGACAGGATTCGGCCACCAGTGACACAGGGTCGCAAAGCAAAAAAGGCGCTGCCAACCCTTACGAGCCCATTGATTTGGTAAGCATTGCATTGCAGTTGGGCGCCACTTTTGTTGCCCGCAGCTTCTCTGGTGACAAAGAGCAACTAATCCCTTTGATAAAAGCCGCCATTGCCCATTCCGGTTTTGCCTTTATTGATGTGATTTCACCTTGCGTGACCTTTAACAACAACCCCAAATCGACCAAAAACTACGACTATGTTCGCGAGCACATAGCAGCGACATCAACGGTGGATTTTGTGCCGATGAAGCAAGAGATAACCACCAGCTACCAGCAGGGCAGCAGCACCGAAGTGACCATGCATGATGGGTCAGTGATGCGATTTAACAAACTCAAACAAGATTGGGATCCGCAAGACCGCTTTTCGGCGATGGCGGCGGTGAATAACGCCACTAAACAAGGTGAGATTTTAACCGGGTTATTGTACGTTGACCCGCAAAGTCAAGACCTGCACGAGATCATTAATACTGTGCGCAAGCCGCTGAATTCGTTGACCGAAAAAGATCTTTGTCCGGGTAATGTGGCGCTAGAGAAAATTAACGAGAGTTTGCGTTAGTTTTTGTTGGTTTATAACAGTGCAGCCAAATAGGCTGCAATTTTCATCGTAGCGTGCATTCCATGTATGAAAAAAACTTTCTACAAAAAACAGATCATGCATGGAATGCACGAAAAAACTACTCCATCAATTCAACAATAAGCATCACAGGCGCGACCAACTGCAAAATATAAGTCACCCCCATACCCAATCTTCTCGTCGGAAAATGGTTATTGAGCATCCCATAGGCATGGATAACCCTTGAAAGCGTATAACCGATGACTAACCCCGACAAAAGAGAGCTTGATGCCCCCAAAAACGTCATTGCCAATATAACAAGCGCGTAAACCGGAAATTGCTCAGTGTTATTACCGTGCGCTCGCATCGCCTCTCGTAATTGTTTGTTGTCGCCATCACCCAAAGAGATTTTGTTTTTCATTCTATGGCGAGAAACATTTACCGTCAAAGCCACTAATAACAAGGCATTGGCCGCAACCAAAACCGAAAACCAATAATAATCAACCATGTTTTTTCTCACTTTTTATTTGTTTTATTGTCACGACAAATTTCAAAAATCAGGCTGTCGTTACCACCAGCATCGAGTCTGATACCAACATAAACCCCACCTATTTTTTCTACTGCCCGTTTTGAACGTGCGTTTTCAACACCAACCAGCAATACTACACGTTCAACGAATTTAAACGCATGTTGCAGCATTAATTGCTTCATTTGAGCGTTATAAGAACCACCCCAGTGGGACCTTGCCAAAAAAGACCAACCTATCTCAACAACGTCATCACCTTTATCATAACCATGAAAGCGAGACGAGCCTATCACTTTACCATCAGAAGTATCAATCACAACCAAAGCGCTTGATGTTAAAGCATCCGCAAAGAATAACTCAAATTGGGTCTTTTCATGACGATTTTTAACCGGATGTAACGCCCAAATCAACGGATCTTTGGCTACGGTATAAAGCGCATCAAAGTCCTCGGCCAAAAGCGGACGTAGTTCAAGCAAGTCGCCTTTTAACGTGGGTTGGTTTTCAAAGTCCATCAAATAACACCGCCTGTGGTGATTAAGATTTGAATACAGGAAAATGAAGATTCCATCTTATCGCAGCAAGACGACAAAGCAAAATCACTATCATGCCCGCGAACATCGAAGTATACATCTCAACACCAAAGGCCAAACACTGGGTGTAAACTATGCCGCCAGCAATTGCCGCCGTAGCATAGAGTTCGCCGCGCAATACCAGTGGCATTTCATTGGCCATAATGTCGCGGATAACGCCGCCAAATGAGCCAGTTATAGTGCCCATGACTATTGCAATTAATGGGGTAGTTCCGTGTTCCAATGCTTTTTGCGCGCCCATCACCACAAAGTATGATAATCCGATGGCGTCGGCAATCAGTAATGGGGTTTGGGGAATTTTAGTTTGGAAGCGTAACCAGAAGATCGTAAGGATGGCGGCGACAAAACTGGCAATCAAAAAGCTTTGATCTTCGATCCAGAATACGGGTAAATCAAGAATAACATCCCGCACCGTACCGCCGCCAATAGCGGTGACTGCGGCCAAGACCAGCACGCCAAAACCATCCATGTTTTTGCGATAAGCCATTAAAGTGCCAGAGACAGCAAACACCCCCACACCCAATAAATCAAACCAGTGAAAATATTGTTCCACCTATACTTTCCTTTCGTTATCAGAATTCATGCCCTTCATTTATATTTTTTCCGCCGCACAGCGGCCAAATG
>JABSOG010001146.1 GCA_013216025.1 Algicola sp.
TCGAACTATCTTTTGACACACTAAAACCCGACGTATTAAATTGCTTTTGCCAACTATACAGCGTTGATAGATTAATGCCTTCTTGCTGAGCGAATTTCCTAACCGATAAGCCACTTTGACTGAGTTTGTTTAAAATCGCTTCTTTAAATTGGCTTGAGTTTCTTTGGTAATGCACTAACGTTAACTTACCGCTCCCTGAATATTTAGACCAAATAACTTAAGCGACAACTATCCTGACACAGGGGGCAAGCCATTGTTTGAAGACATCAAGTATGGGTTTCGATTTTTCTTGCCGTAGTTGATACCGCTCGGCAACGGATAACTTCTTGGCTTTAATTTTGTGTTCAATTTGGTAAAGCTTGCTGATAAAGCTAATCGCCTTGTGCGCTCGACCTTTACTCTTTTTTTCTGCTCTTAAGGCTTCGTCATATTTACGACGCGTATGTGCCCAGCAACCTACGGCTAACATACCGTCGACATTATCATAAACACTGTAACCATCACATTGCAGGTACCCCTCAAAGCCCTGTAAAAAGTTTTTAAGGTTCTGGCGACTGCGACCCGGTTGGTAATCATAAATAACAATCGGTTGCTCACTCACTTCGTTGCTACGGTAAACCCACATGTAAGACTGGCTCGTCGCCAATTTATCGGGCTCATCTAACACCTGTACCCGGGTTTCATCGGCACATAAACTATGTTGTTCAACGAGAATTTGTTGCATCGCTTCGACCAGTGGTTTGAGGATAGCGCCTGACTTTATGCACCAGTTCGCCAACGTCGCGCGCGATATATCCAAGCCTCCGCGTTTAAAAATTTCAACTTGCCGATACAATGGTAGCGCATCACAGTATTTGGCCGTTACCACGGCGGCCAGTGTTTCTGCACTAGCAATACTTCGGGGGATTGGCTGCTTGGGTTTGCTGGCGGTCACCACCTTATTCGTGACTTGAGTGTGTTCACATTCACGACAGACGTATTTTAATTGTTGATGTTTGATGACGCTGATTTTAGCGGGAATAATTTTTATCTGTTCACTCGTTTCGCTGCCGCAGATATGCATTTGATGGCCACAACAAGCACAGCTGGTATCTTCTAGCTTATGCTCGACTTCTTCACGTTCAAGATGACTTGGCAGTGATTGCTTGCCTTTTTTATGATGCTTGGGCTCAGTCTCAGACTTGATGTGTTCCGCTTCATTGAATGTGCCACGAGGTGCTTTTTCACTTTGCTTTCCAAAGCGTTTTGAGTTGCTTAGATTTAATTTACTGATGAGTAAATCGATTTGACGCTGCATATCAACTTTGTCATTTTTTAATGAATCAACTTGTGCCTGTAAAGCGGCAAGCTGTTGATGAAGTTCTGTAATGCTGAGTTCTTTGGTCACGTCAAATCGTTGTTATAGGGGCTAATGACGATAAGCATGACACACTGGCAGGATCGTTCAAGCCCCAGAAAACGATCATGTTATTTACATGACCGATAGTCCCTGTAACCGTTGGTGCTTGGTGCGATTGAACACCGGAAGCCCAGAGAGTAGCCATTGTAATTGGCGTTCTTCAATGTGCATTGCGCTGGGTGTTTCATCATGTTTTGGCCACTGAAAACGACCTTGTTCTAGCCGTCGATAGTAAAGCCAAAAACCATTAGTGTCCCAGAATAATATTTTTAATTTATCTCGCCCACGGTTACAAAAAACAAACCAAGCCTTACTTAAAGGATCAAGTTCGAGTTCATCTGCAACAATGATCGATAGGCCATTAATTGACTTGCGCATGTCGGTAACGCCAGTAACAAGATAGACCTGTGTGGGGCTAATCATGAGATTAACGCTAATATTTGATGAAGTTTTTCGAGAGTAATATCGTCATCGAATGTCAATTGATAACCACTTGGTGTTTTGATCATTAATGAAGAAACTTGGGGTATGATCGATTCACTGACAAATAATGGCACAAGTTGCTGCTTTTTCGTGAGGCTTGGTTCTGGCTCTGCCAATCTTTTTCGCCAGGAATAATACGTTGATATATTAATTTTGTGTTGCTTACAGAATGCCGAAATAGTTAATCCGCTGTCTTTTTTTGATTTAAAAATTGACTGCCAGTGTGTGATTTTTTCAGATGGTGCCATCATAATCTCAATGTTTAAAATATTGGGATTATTATTCTAGAAGCCCATTAACATTGGTAGGTGGGGTTAAATGAGCGCTTAGAACGCCAGGAAAGCTGGTGATTGAATATGGGGTGCAAGTCCCCTCTGGGTAAGAGCTAACCACTCGCTCAGTCCTCTAGCTAGTGCCCATCCAGAAACGTTAACTGCATGAAATATATTAAAAAAGTATAAGAGAAGTATAAAAAAAGAAAAAGGAACTCCGGTAGAACTGTTATAATCAGAAGTGCTAACAAAATGATTATAACAGTTCA
>JABSOG010001147.1 GCA_013216025.1 Algicola sp.
ACAGTGCCCCGACAACTGAGCAGACTACCTTGATGAGGGCAATTGACGACGAGTCTGCCAGTTTGGCCGTCAGAGCAAGAAGTTATTTACACAGCAATTGCAGCGGCTGTCATCGTCCGGGGGCCGGTGGTGGTTCGATAGATTTGCGTGTTCAAACCAATCTGCCGGACAGTCAATTATGCGAACAGTCGCCCAGCGATGGTGATTTAGGGATAATCAATGCCAAGATTGTTGCTCTGGG
Organism: Algicola sp.; assembly: GCA_013216025.1. Lineage (GTDB taxonomy): Bacteria > Pseudomonadota > Gammaproteobacteria > Enterobacterales > Alteromonadaceae > JABSOG01. The sequence continues at coordinate 242 of JABSOG010001147.1, forward strand.
CGACTCGAATCGTTCAGTACTGGTGGCCAGAATGCAAACTCTCAACAACGATAATAGAATGCCGCCGATGGCCAGTACCGTGGTTGACGAACAAGCCGTGGCGGTGATCAGCCAATGGATCAACAATTTGACCGATTGTGAATAGCCAATGTGGGGGTAAAGGTAAAATAAAAAGGGGCAAAGCCCTAATTTGTACTGATATCAACTGGTGAAATTTTTTTTTGGACATACACTTTAGTTAGGTCTGTTGAAGACCTGTACGTTTTTATCCAAACAAATAAACAAGAGAGTCTAAAATGTCAGAAAAAGTAACGGGGACTGTAAAGTGGTTTAACGATGATAAGGGGTTTGGATTTATCACCCCGGATAGCAGTGACAAAGATGTGTTTGTACACTTTCGTTCAATCAACTCGGGCGGTGGTCGAGCAACGTTAATTGAAGGCCAAAAGGTGAGTTTCACCATCACTCAAGGCCAAAAGGGCCCCCAAGCGGACGACGTTGACGCCTTGTAAATACAGTCTATAAGCTTGGGTTAAGTAAACCCCCCTTACCGCAATAAACGGCGGTTTTTAATGGCCAACTTCGTTGGCCTTTATATAAAGTTCAAATATCCCCCTTCCCCCTCCATACGCCGTTCAACCCTTAGTCACTCATATCAATTGAAACCCCTTGTAGACCAGCGCATTTGTGCACGCCTTTTACAGGGTATTGCCAATACCCTTCGCAGATAAATCCGCTGACTACAGGGGCGCTTATAGGCGGCTTGGATTTCGCTTAATAGATGTGCCGCCATTCAGAGTGAAATTCACTTTTCTCTCACTTGCCTCGTATTGTTTCACCAAAATTAAAGGTTTCTATCAGGTTTTTCACCCCAACAAAGTCGACAATGTCTGATGAGTAGCGTCACTTGAGCATTCACCAATAGGGATATTTTAACGCAGGAACAATAGTCAATGCACCAGACCAAACCTTTGCACCTGATTAACCCGATTGGAGATATTTGCATCGCTAGACATGACGAAGTCGCCCTATATCAAATCGGTCACAAAAACCTAACCCAATTCTCTGCGTTTGTATTTGAAAGTTACGCCTATCACTACAGCAAAAAGTATCATTGGCATTCGACGGATCATGATTTGCACCTGATGCAGCAAAGTGACCAAGATCAATTTCATAACTCGGTGCATTTTGAATACAAGAATGCCCAACACCAAACCCTCGGTACCATCAAAGCAACGCTTAAAGATGACACTGTAACCTTTCCAATTGAATATGAGTTTAATATCGACATCAACCAGCTGGTTGAGCAACTCGATATAGAAGTAAACGAAGTGTGGCACCTCGGCCGGCTAGCCATCGACTCCAACGCCCTGAGAAGTCAAGATCTGCCCTTTAACGGCCGCCAGATGATGCGCCAATTACTGATCCATTCGCTGCGTGTCATCAACCACCAGTCGAATAATTTGATGATCGCTGAATCTGATGTGTTGATTTTTGAAATATTCAAAAACTTCGGCATCAATATGCAGCCCATCGGTGATTTGCAGCTGTGCATTGGCAGCCCAACCTACCCAGTCATAATCACCGGACGCGATATCAACCATTGGTTGGCACTCAACCCACCGAGCAGTGAGCGCCAAGCAAAAAACCTAAAGAGAAATCTAAAATGAATGATAACCTGCAACAAAAATTGACCGCCTTAACTTGCGATGACCAACGCTACTTTAAGAATGTGTTGTATATCACCCCTGAACAACAAGCCAAAATCAAGCACTGCAAAATACTGTTCGCCGGCGTCGGTTTGGGTAGTGTTGTAGCCGAAGCGGCATTAAGACTGGGTTTTGAACAATTTGTACTGATAGATGGTGACACGGTTGAACTGTCAAACCTCAATCGGCAAAACTATCATATGACGGATATAGGCCAGCCCAAAGTCGAGGCGTTAAAGCAACACCTACACCGTATCAACCCAGCGGCGAAAATACAAACCCACAACCTCTTTTTGGATTCGCCGACAAGTATTGCCGAACATATCAGCGATTGCGACATTGCCATTAACGCCATTGATTTTGATGACAACCAAACCCCATTTTTGTTTGACCAGATTTGCCAGCAGCAAAATATCCCAGTGGTACACCCGTTAAACTTTGGCTGGGCAGGTGCGGCCTA
>JABSOG010001148.1 GCA_013216025.1 Algicola sp.
AAAAGATTGAACAAATACTATTAGATGAGCGCCAGCAAGGGTTGCCGTTTAACAAAGCCCCATTAATGCGGGTGCGATTGATTTATCTTGGTGAAAACCGCTACCAGTTTGTCCGCAGTTATCACCATATTTTGATGGATGCGTGGTGTTTTTCGATTGTGATGGTCGATTTTTTGCAGTTTTACCAACACTTTTGTGGCAAAGGGGCTGCTCCTTCAGACCAACCCGCCCGTTTTGAAAATTACGTTCAGTGGCTTGAGCAACAACCCCAGCAAAGCGAGTTTTGGCAACAAAAGCTACAAGGATTTGATACCCCAACCGATTTGGGTATTTATCAGCCCAATAGATACCAAAAGGTATCACAAAACCAAGCCATAAGTGCCGATGTCAGCACCCGTTTGAGCGAAGACGAGACTAAACAACTGACAAAAAAAGCCCAGCAATATCAGGTGACTTTAAACACCTTATTGCAAGGCGCGTGGGCACAAACACTGGCCCTATACAGTAACAGTAACGATGTGTTATTCGGCGTCACGGTGGCGGGACGTTCGGCCCAGATCGACGGCATAGAAACCATGGTGGGGTTGTTTATCAACACCCTGCCCCTGCGCTGTAAAATCGACCCGCAACAGCCGCTCGGCGACTGGCTACAACAATTGCAACTCGACAACCTTGAACTGACAGAGCACGAACACACCTCTTTGGCGTTGATTCAACAATGGAGTGAAATCGACAATCAGCCGCTGTTCAACAGTATTTTGGTATTCGAAAACGCCCCGCTCGACAGTGCACTAGCACTCGACAACCTCGATTTTAAAGTCGAAGCACTGCAAAACCGTTCGAACCTCAATTATCCGCTGACAGTCACCGTCATGCCCGGCCAATCGTTGCACCTAGAATTAACTTATCGGTGCAGTGATTTCGACGCCGCTTTGGTCGACAACATGCTCAACCACTTTAAGCAGGTTTTGCTTAATATGGCCTTTGATGTCACGCTGGTAATAGAAGCAAAAGCGCTGTCTGGTCAGGCAATAGAAAACACCCCATTAGCGACAGAACTGATTGACCAACGGGCGCAACAACAGCCCAATGCCTGTGCGGTAAGACATGGCAAAAAAACGCTAACTTACGCCCAGTTGGTCAAGCGAAGCAACACCCTAGCGCACCACCTTCTAGTACATAAAGAGTTCGACAAAGACTGTTTGTTTGGACTGTGTTTTGACCGTTCACCCGACATGTTGGTCGCGATGTTAGCGATACTCAAAGCAGGCGCAGGTTACGTGCCGCTTGACCCGTCATACCCCACCGCCCGCCTGCAATACATGATTGAAGACGCCGGACTCCCCACCATCATCCCCCAAAAACACCATAACCAGCACCCGGCTTTTGCTCAAAATGATCTTAACGTAGTGGTAATAGATGACCCTGACTTTAAACGACAACTAAACCAATATGCCAAGCTGCCAGCCCCACGACTTGAGCGCAACCCCCAAGCGCTGGCATACGTTATTTATACCTCTGGCACCACCGGCAACCCCAAAGGTGTGATGGTAGAACACGGTCAGTTGGGCAATTTTTTACTCAATGTAAAACAGCGTTACAACATCAAGCCGGCCGACAATGTTTTGCAATTTTCAACCATCAATTTTGATATTGCTGTCGAAGAGATTTTTGGTGCTTTGTGTTACGGCGCAACGCTGGTATTGCGCAACGAAAACTGCGCCAGTGATCCACAAGCATTCTTTAAATTGTGTGCCGAGCAAAAAATCACAATACTGAGCTTGCCAACAGCCTTTTGGCATCAGCTATTAGACTTTCCAAAGCACGATTTTGCTAAAACTCTGCGCATGGTGATTGTCGGCGGCGAAGCGCTCAAACGTAACATCACCGATGTTTGGTTCGAACATTATCCTGCGATAGAATTGGTCAACACCTACGGCCCCACCGAAACCACTGTCACCGCCTGCGGTTTTCACCTACATCAGGCGTACAATGGCACCGGCGAGATCCCCATTGGCTCAGCCAACGTCAATACCCAGCTTTACGTCTTAAACGCACAATTACAACCCGTGCCACAAGGTGCCCTTGGCGAACTTTATGTTGGCGGCTACAGCGTCAGCCGGGGTTATCTCAACCAACCCGAACTAACCAAAACGAGCTTTATTCAATCGCCCTTTAATGACGACCCGGCTGACATTCTTTACCGCACTGGCGATCAAGTGCGCGCTAGTTCTAACCAACAGCTCGAATTCTTCGGCCGAATCGATGACCAGTTTAAAGTTCGAGGTTTTCGCATCGAACCCAGCGAAATTGAGACTGTAATGCAAGGTTATCAAGGGGTAAACCAATCTCTGGTCACCATCATCGACAGCAAACTGATTGGCTATCTTACCGCAGACACCGTCATTG
>JABSOG010000114.1 GCA_013216025.1 Algicola sp.
CACCCGGCAGCTGCCGTACGCATCAAGGCGGCTGTCGTCACACAGGGTGGGAATAGATTGCTCGTGACGGCGACAGAATTCGAGAATGGTTTCGCCCTCAACAATGGGCAAAGCCTGATGGTTAAGAAAAGCCATTTTGGTCATTATCTTATCTCCCGAATGTCGATGGACTGATCCGCTTTGAAAAACGGTTTGAGTTCGTTGGCAAAATATTCCAACGCATTTTCTACCGGTAACGGCACGCCGCCACCAAGGGCGCACAGTGAACCCAGTTTCATGGTTTCGAGCAGATCGTCAAAAAGTTCACGGTCAATCTTGCTTTCACCTTTTATTGCGCTGCTGAGCATTTCTTCACCCCGGGTTGCACCTAGGCGACACGGGAAACATTTGCCGCAAGATTCTACCGCAGTGAATTCAAACAAGTGTTGCAGGTATTTGATCATCGGCATGGTTTCGGGAATGCCGATGATGCTGGCATGACCCAGCAAAAAACCGGCATTGGCAAAGGATTCAAAATCTATAGTCAATTGGTCAAAGTGGCTCCTGGGAACTATTCCGCCCAGCGGTCCACCGATGTGCATTGCCTTAATCGACAAAGAAAATCCACCAGAGGCTTCTATCACCGTTTGCAGTGGCGTGCCCATTTCGACTTCATAAATGCCGGGTTTGTTGAAAGTGCTGTCGAGCGACAATAATTTGGTGCCGGTTGAACGGCCATTACCCATGGCTTTAAATGCATCAGCGCCGTTAGTCAAAATCCAGTGAATCGAGGCAAAGGTTTCGACATTGTTGAGTGCGGTGGGCAAACCGTACAAACCGCTTTGGGTCGGAAAGGGGGGACGGACTGAAACCACCGGACGCTGGCCTTCGATAGAACGCAATAGCGCGGTTTCTTCGCCGCAAATATAGGCGCCGGCCCCTTTGATTATTTTGAATTTAAATGTCCAACCGTCTTCGCTAATCTGGTTATAGCGAAGGAGCCCTTGCTGACTCTCTAAGTCTTTGATAGCCTGATTACACACATTGATGGCTTCTGGGTATTCATCGCGAATATACAAAATGCCTTCTCGTGCGCCGGTCAGCCAGCCTGCCATTAACATGCCGAATAACACCGAATGGGGATTTTGTTCTAACAAATAACGGGCGCTGAATGCCCCCGGGGCGCCTTCATCGGCATTACAGACGATGTATTTTTCATGGCCGGGCTCTTTACGACAAGCACTCCATTTAAACCCGGTGGGAAAACCCGCACCGCCACGACCACGTAAGCCAGAATCACTGATCTGCTGTAATAATTGTTCGGGAGAATATTGCTCGATGACAGCCGTAAATAAGTGGTAGTAGCTGACTACATCGGTAACAGGTGTAGTTAAAATGGCTTCGCTAGCCAAGCATTCTACATGTAGAGGGTCGACTTTATGTTCTGGTGGTTTGCCCAAAATCTCGGGTAGGCGTTCAATATCTTTACCTGAGTAATTGACCCCATCTACCCTAAATGAACTGTTTTTATTACACAGTCCCAAACAGGTGATATGACCGATGTCGTCACTGGGAAAGTGTTTTTCGAGTTCGCTTTGCACCCGGCTTTGCGTTTCGGCGCAAAGACAAGACGAACCGTTACAAACATAGGCTTTTTTGTCGGCGTTTTTGCCTTCAAGAAAATCGTAAAATGAGGCCGTGCCTTTGACTGTAGATTCGCCCACCAAATGATTTTTGGCCAAGGCTTTGCGGGCAGAGTCTTTTGCTTGGGGCTTTGAATCGGCTTTTGATTCGACAAGTGTCTCAAACAAACTGTCGGTAGTGCCTTTACGCCGGGCCAGGCTACTGAGATTTTTTGACATCGAATCTTCTCTTTTAGTATGATTATCGTTTTATTTTAGCCGCCATTGGCCGTGATAGACATTAAAGCTGCCGGGTTTGGTAAATCCTATTAGCGTCAAGTCAAAGCGTTTTGCTGCCTGTATGGCCAAACTTGAAGGCGCACCCACCGCTACCAATACAGGATACCCCGCCACAAGGGCTTTTTGAACCAGCTCAAAGCTGACCCGACCACTGACAAGCAAAATATGCTTGCCTATCTGCCTATCTGAGGGGTTATTTTGTTGTAATTGCTCGCCAATGACTTTGTCGACGGCATTATGACGACCCACATCTTCTTTAAGGCCTAGCAATTGATAGTGTTCGTCGAATAAAGCCGCTGCGTGAACACCGCCGGTTTGGGCAAACAATGATTGTTGTTCAAGCAAGCGACCCGGCAACAAACCCAGTTGTTCGCCGTCAAGCCAGTTGGCGGTTTTATCGAGCGCAGGAGGGGTTTTGAGTTCAAGTGATTTTAACGAGGTTTTACCGCAGATGCCACAACTAGACTGAGTGATTAATTGGCGTTGAAAATCCGCCATTTGGGGTTTGAATCCCGGTTTAAAAGTGACTAGCAGTTGATTGGGCAACGGGCCGTTTTCGTTTTCTTCATAGTCTATGCTCTGAATTTGGCCTGACTCGGTTATTTGACCTTCGGATAACAATAAACCAAGGGTTAAACCAATATCATCACCGGGGGTGCGCATGGTAATGGTAAAAACCTGAACTCGCTCTTGCTCATCGAACCAGCCGAGGGAAATTTGTAACGGTTCTTCGCTTATTACATCATCAAATTCTGCTTTGATTTGAGCGGCCTGAACGCTTAACCGGGTGACTCTGACTATTGCCTTGATCGGGGCTAAATCATTGTTATTTTGCGGTATATTGGTTTTCATTGGATTAGTATAATGTGTATTGAGGTGCTGGCATAGCTTATTTAAGGTATCTCACCCCTATCCGATATCCATGTTTAAGCTCTTGCCGTAAATAACTAGAATGCAAGGTATTACGATTATCCAGCATAGACATTTCACCAATTCCCTCAGGTTCATCCCAGCGGTGTTCGAGCGCCACCTTGGCGAGCACCTGTGTCATATCCTCTTGTTTGAAAATATCATAATGGGCACTGAGGCCCTTGGTGTCGATCTGGGCATAATCTTGTTCTTTCATACATTGTAAATAAGCCACTAGATTGGTGACAAACAAAGTTGACGAATTTCTCGGCTTTGATTGCTCTGAGTCATGCGGATCGCGGGTAAACAGTGAATAAGGGGTAGGTTGTGATTCGTTGCGGTCGCGGTGGAATTTGAGGTGTGGAAAGCGATTGCGGTGGCCGACATCTCTGGATTTTTCATCAACACAGGCATTGTAAATGACCACCGTTTCAAAATGTTTAATGAGGGTTTTAGCATTGCCGTAAAACGCCAGATGTTCATCATGAATGTTCAACACCGCGCTTTGGTGAAAGCGAATAATCAAACCAAAATGTTTGCTGTGGTTGGGGATCCCCGAGCGCTGAATTGCTTTTGTAAAATCTGGCAGGATATTGTTGCCGTAAAACTGTTTTAATTGCTCATCGTAATGGGGGATTGCAACCTTCAAGGTGGCGGATAATCCACATAATTGGAGATTTAATTGTTGCTCTGGTTGGTCTAACAGACTTTTAATGACATTATTGGGAACGAACAAAGGGTTCATCGAGACTGCTTATCCTTTTTTAGGCTGTTCTTGTTGGCTCTTTGAATATAATGCTTCGCCAGATTTAACATTTCGCGGCGAAAACCCTTGGCAATAACATGAACATCATTTTGTAACGACGATAAGTCGGTGCTGTCAGGTGTAATATCTTGCGGTTCGAGAGAGTAGGTGGTGGTAAACATCGATTGAGAAAAAGGCAACAGCCTCACTGACCAGTGATGGGCTATTTTGAGTTCACCTCTTAATGTGCTGACATATTGGGCCACCAATTTGGCATAAAACTCATTGGTGGCATAAAACCAAAGCTTTGGGGTTTTGAATATATTACCCTCATGATCGATATGACCTTCACAAGACCAACAGGGCATCATCAGTCGCATGGTATAAAAGGCATAAACCAGTGGCACAATGCCTGGTTCAATAGGATGCCTTTGGGGATCACTTGACATTTGTTGACTGACAACCGGGCACAAAGCTGAGCAGTGAGCGGTGGAAGTTGTAGAGTGGTTATTACCAACGGCAAAGCGACAACCGGGACAGGGCCGGGCTTGTCGATCTGATGGTTGATTAACCAAATCAATCAAAGCTATTTTAACGACCTCTTTTTGCTCTACTTTAAAGCAGTCGTCTTTTATTCTCATGGTATTGCCTGCATTTCAATCGTGTTGTTAATTATAGTGAAGTTTTTGATAATAGTCATAATTTCAAACTGTTATTGCCTGTCCAATTTCGCATTCTCGGCGGGTGCTTTGTACTTATTCATCTGCTTTTGTGGACTCATTTTGTGATTGCGGGTAAGTTTATCTCTAACGCTGAATTATCGAAAATGAAAATGAAAAGGAAGATTACATGCTGATTACGGCTTGTCTGCTAATTGTTCTGATTGGTTTGATTCACTCTTATCTAGGTGAAAAGTACCTGTTGATCCGTCTGTTTCGACGCGACAATTTGCCCAAATTGATGGGTGGCGATTGGTTTACCAAAAGACTGCTGCGCTTTGCTTGGCACTTAACAACTTTAGTTTGGTGGGCAATGGCCGCAATTATTTATGTGCTGGCCAATCCGAGCCAGAATGTTGAAAGGGACATTGTTAACATTATCGGTGTTACCTTTTTGCTCAGCGGCATTTTGTCTGGTGTTGCTTCACACGGAAAACATTTGTCTTGGCTGGTTTTTCTGGCTATTGCCGGGTGTTGTTTTTTTACTGATAACTTTGCCATTTGAGATATCCTGCGAGCTACAAGGTAGAACGCACATTTATGTGCGCTTTAAATCCATTCTATTTCTTTCAATTTAAGGCCATCCCAAGGCCCTTAAAAGCCCCTGTTTGTTGTTTAAAATAGCAATTTTGGGCCATTAGTGCAGTTTAACGCCTGTTTTGACGGTTTTGTGAGCATTGACTGTAGGTAAATCTACTGATAAGTTGATTACAGTTTTAACACGGACACACAGTAAATCTAACTATTAGGAATGTAATCATGAAAAACACTTTAAAAAGCAACGCAAAAACCAAACGCACCATGCCTGTAATGAAAACTGGCGTTAGAGCCGGTGGCGGTTCTGGTGATGCTGATATAACCAATACCCCTACTGGCGGTACCGGTGATGCTGATTTGGCTAACTCTTATAGCGGCCCAGAAGTTCTATAACCTGTTAACTGAATACTAGGGCCTGTTTATCTTTGGAGTTGAAATTTTGTTCGAGTTCAAAGCGTTTTAATCGCGGCGCGGGCTTTGAAATCTAGTCATCTAAATAAGCAAGTCCGTAACAAAGAGTAAAACGCTTTGAAACGAACCCAAAGGGCAGCGTTTGTTTGCACTTTCTACTGCGTTATCGGTCGTTTATGTAGAATAACTACACGGCTCTCCCTCTGCCTTGTATAAAGCGCAAACAAACTGCTGCAAAAATCAACTCCAAAGAAAAACAGGCCCTAGCGCTAAAGTTTACTAAAAACCGATTCTGACACGCTCAGGGTCGGTTTTTTCTCTCAACGACCAAACATCAACGCATCAACACCCCCATTATCTGGCGTCAATCGCCGTCTTGCCCGGTTACACAAGTAAAAATCTGTTTTACCATCCCCATTAAAATCAGCTGCACTGATATCGAACCCATTACCCGGTGGCCACGGTGGTGATAATTGTGCTTCGGAAAAATGTCCATCGCCAGTATTAATATAGGCGCGATAGCGACCATTGTTAGTGCCGTTTATGGTCGAGCTTGGCACCAGCAGGGCTATGGCTTTGTCATTGTTCAAGTCAACAAACCGGGCGGTAAAATTGTCTTGACCGGGGTTTGTCAGCAAGTGGCTATTGGTGACTTCTGTAAAGTACCCTTTGCCATTATTCAACAACAGCCTGTTTTTGGCATTTTGTGGGTTGGAAGCGATATTGGCGTAATAAATGTCGTTATCACCATCGTTATCGACATCGGCGCTAATGACTTCGCGAGTGACATCGTGATATTTTGGCAGCCGCTTGGCTGTTTCGTCTTTAAAGAACCCTTTGCCATCATTAATAAACAAATGGTTACGCACTTCGTCGCCAGTAAGTAAATCCAAATCGCCATCGCCGTCTACGTCGATTAATGTCAAATCTTGCACTCGATAGGACTCGTTTGGCACCCGTTGTTTTGATTCATCTTTAAAGTAGCCTTTGCCGTTGTTTATCAACACGCCGAGTGGGCCAACGTTGCCGATGATTATGTCGTTTGCGCCATCACCATTTAAATCGGCAGTGACTACCGCGTTGGATTCGCCTGTGAATTTAATCCGGCTGCTGGCGTCTGCAAAGGTGCCATCACCACGGTTCAAGTACAGCTCGTTTACCTTGTCATCTTCACTGACAATAAAGGCATCGAGCCAACCATCTTTGTTAAAGTCGGCAACGGCAATATCTTCGCTGTCATGACGGTTGTTTGGCAGGGCTTTGGTGCGGGTGAAAACGCCTTTGCCGTTATTGGTCAGCAAGATGTTTGGGGCAAACTCCATGGCCAGCATCAGGTCAATATCACCGTCTTTATCGAAATCGTGGGCTGCGGCATCCATACATCGGCCGATTAATCCTGTCGGCAGATTTGTCTTGGTAACATCGGTGAAGTTAATACTGGTTTGAAGCACTGCTGCCATAGAGGTTTGAGTTGCTGCTGCCATAAAGGCAAGGAGTAAAGGTTTGACCATGAGGTGAACACCAAGAATGTGAATGGATGAAAGTATAACGTGTTCAATACAATCACTGTATCAAATCAGATTAGCGGTTCAACACCGCCCATCATTGCTGTAACCATTCATATTTTCAATAGTGGAAATTTAATAACCAGCCGAGAATAAAGATTGTGATCACGCTGCATGTACTTTTGTACGGTCTGCTTATGACTGTGTTCTATCGGTGCGCCTGCATTGATTAGCAACTTAACGTAGCCAAAATTGAAGGGGTCGCCACTTAAATTTTTGATGGCCTCATCGAGTGGATCAAACCCATAGGGCAATGGCTTAACATTAACCCCATGTTCTACAAAAAATGACAACATTGATAGCTTTTTAAGTTGCACTGCCAGCGATACGGCATTCTGACCATTTGGAAACACATAATGAATATTAAAACCGTTCTGGTAGAGGCCCCTGAGCAACGCTACGTTACCTTTGTATATGAGCGTCATCATGAATTCAGGCGCTACTTCGGCACCCTGCGCGACCAACGCCAATAACTCATCGGTTGTTGCGCCTGCGTTTAAGGCCATCATAAAACTCAAAGTAAGCTTTAGTTGTTCATCGAGCTGTTTGTCATGCTCAGCTTCGTGTTGTTCGATTGCCTGTTGCCAATCGCCATCAGCTATCAATTGTTTGACCGTGTCGCTTGCTTGTTGTTTTTCAGCCGGCTTTGGTTCTTTCTCCTTCTTGGCCAACTCTTGTTTGTAAAGTGCAGTTTTATAATCAGATACAGCCTTTTTGCTATCCAAATCTTTATATTTACCCAATGCCTCGAAGATTTCATCCTTGGTTAGCTGTTGGGCTTCCAGCTGCACTAAAGTCAGCCTTTTTGACTTTGTCTGCCTATTGCCAGTCTTACGACTGATCGGCTTTGCGTTCTTAAATACTCGCCAAATGAGCTTTGAGCTTTCATCCAATAAACAGCTGCGATTGTGCTCAGCCAAATGGTTTATCTCACTAATCGACAATGGACCATCAAGCACCAATTTAGCCATTGCTGTACGGGATTTTACAATAAAAGCACGTTGTTCGTCGGTGAGTTGCTTAACCGCAAAATGGTTCAATTGCGATTGATATTTTTGCAGTAATTCGGTATTCAACCAACGGGTAAAGTGGTCAAGTGAAGCAGGGTTATTGGCTGTTAACCCGCTATCGAACAACGAGGTCAATAGACTGGTATATTGATCAGGTTTTGTTGTTGCGCCCTTCGTTGCAATCATGTCCAGTGCATTATCTTTAAATGGAAGGGGGGCGGCGTGAATATTCTCATTGAGCCAGAATTGGGCTGCATCAATATAATTGTTTGCGATGGCAAGCGTGACTAGCGTATGGACATTCCTATCATAGAAAAAGTAAGTGTCAGTATTAAACTGTGAGGCGTTATTTAGCATTGCCAGCACCTGAAGCGAAAAGCCTGATGCAGTTGCTATTACCAAGTCCTTTAACCGTACGACTACACCAGCTTGTAAAAGTTGTGATACTGAGGTCAATAATGCTGTCTGGTCGACATTATCAGCGGTTTTTTTGCTTAACTCAAAGAGCAGTTCGAACGGTGTATAAGGTACATATTCTATGAAGATTTGTTTTGTCGTCGGTAGAAGCTGCTGTTGATAGGCAGCAATGTAACCGTTGAGGTCTTTGTCGGCAGCCAATTGATGAAAGAGTTTGTCTTCGGCTACTGTCACTGTAGGCGTTTTTTCAAGAAATTTTATTGATGCAAATACAGAACGTCCATGGATTTGTCTAAACCCAAATTTAGGATTGATACCTGACTGAATCATCAGTGACTTCATGGTTGCTTTTGTGACAGTTTGTTTGGCAATCGATAAAAGATACTGTTCGATCCTTTCTCTGGTTAATAGGTGCCAAGCCTCATTTAGGGCTTTAGGTTGTATTGTAATACGACACGTTTGCTGTTGTGCTGAATTTTTCTCGATAGAGGCATTAATGGGGTGAACTAGAGCAGGCTGCGCTGTTTGCTCGACACTTTGATTGCTTAACTGGGCACTGGGTATCAGCGTAGTTTCAGTTGGGGTTAACCATAAAAACGCTAAATAGATTAGCGCTACTATTAGTGAGACTATGGCGGCCAATTGAATGATTTTTTTTAACTTCATTTAGTGAGTCACCATAGAGATTTTTTGAAAGCCGCATTTTATGTCGTTCAACAACATACCCAGTTCACCACTCTATTTTTGACGCAAGGCATCGTAGTAGAGAGTCGAAAAAATAGCAAATTTTATTTTTTATAGAAATGTAACATTGGTAACGTTCTGGTTACATAAGTATTGCAGCCAAAAGCGAACGCTTCTAAATGGCCAAGGGTGTAGGGCTGGCTGTGGTCTTTACCGTAAAAGAAAAATTTGACTCCTCGGCGCAAAATCACTAAAGTTCACCCCTTACAAACAGGTGTCCAGACATCGAAACTCATTGCCATTTATTTGCAAATGCGTGAGCAGTCTGGAATTAAACGGGAAGTTTGGTGTAAAACCAACGCTGCCCCCGCAACGGTAATTGACACAAGATCGTCAAGAGCCCGATACCGGCCTGTTACTTCATTTATCTGTGTTGCGGTGGGCAACGTTGAGTATCACAAGCTGTTGTGCCTGCCTTGATATTCTGCCGCTGTCCGCCTATATAAGTCTGTTTGTTTAGAGGCGACTATGTTATTTCGATTATCTACGACCGCTTTGATTGGCTGTTCGCTTTGTTTTCCCGTGTCTGCACTGGCAGATGAACCGGCACTTTTACCTGCAACTGCACCTGTAAAGAGCGATGTCGAAGTCATTGAAGTCATCGGCGGCAACAATTACCAATCGCTCAATTACCAAGTGTTACACCGTGATGATTTTGTTAATTCATCGCAAACCTTGTCTGACCTGCTCAAATCCATCAATGGCATTCAAATCAGGCAGATCAGTGGTGTTGGCAACCCGGCCTCTGTATCTATTCGTGGCTCTACCAGTAAACAAGTACAACTCTATATAGATGGACAACTGGTTAACGACAGTCAGTTTGGCGGATTTGATTTAAACCAAATTCCCACCGAACAAATCGAAAGTATCGAAATCAGCAAAAATCAGGCCCTTGGCACCGGTGCCACCCCCATTGGCGGGGTCATTCGCATCAATACTTATAACCCCAAAGAAAATACGCTGCGCTTAAGTGCGGGGATAGGGTCTTTTGGCTTTGGCGAATTAAATCTGATCAATAATCATGTGTTTGAACACAATAACCTGTCTTTTGGTGTTTCGCGTTTACAAAGCGACAATGACTTTGATTTTTTGGTACCACAAGACTTTGACAACCCGCAAGAGTCGGCAGTGCAGCCGCTGCGCAATAACGATTTTGAAAAAAATACGGTGTTTATCAATAACGAAGCGCAGTTTGGTCAGCATCAAATTCGCTTAAATGTGCAGTATTCTGATCAACAAAAAGCGATTGCCAACTACCAAAATAACTCGCCCAATAATCGTACCCGGCTTGAAAGCGACACGATTCGTTATGGTTATCAGCATAATTGGCAAAGCGGTATTGATTGGATGGAACAGCTTGAGTTTGAACTTTATCGACAGGATAAAAGTGAGCAATTTTTTGCTGAATCTGGTGGCCCGCTCAATCGCTATAGTGATTACGACAGCGATAAACAAAGCTTTAACATTAAGCCTTATTTGACTTTTCAGGCACTGAAAATCACTCCTTTTATTGAATATAACCGCCAGCAGTTTAACTCAATAACGACCATAAATGGTGAGCCAAACGAATGTAATGGCATAGGCGCGTGTGACGTAGCTGCAGTGCAAAAACAACTGACCTATGGTTCGCGCTTTGATTGGCAACCCGAGCCGTTGGGGGTTGGGTCTTATTTGTTGTTTAGCAAACTGGATGAGAAAAACAGCAATGTTGCCATTGGCCACCCCGGTAAAAGTGAACGCAAATCAGATAAAAATTATGCTACCCGCGAGCTGGGGTTCAACTACAAAGACAACATTTTTAATGCTCAGATAAGTTATAGCGATGGGGTTAGAACACCGACTATGTTTGAATTGTTTGGTGACCGAGGGTTGTTCAAGGGCAATGACGATTTACTGCCTGAAGAGGCAAAAACCGTGTCGTTTGGGCTGGGGTTTAAAACTAGGGATTATTCGGTTTCAACATCGGTTTATCACCGCCTGTTGGATAACTCTATTGTCGCGATTTTTAGCTCTGCAGGTATTGTTCGTTACAGCAATGGCAGCATTTTTGTACTGACGGGGTTAGAATTGCAGGGCCAATATCAGTTCACCGCCGATTTATCGCTAGTGCTTCAGGCTAATGTGATCAGCAGCAATACCGACTCGCAGTTTGTTTCTTTTGACGAGAAAAAGCTGCCCGGTATCTATCACCAACAATACAGCGCAGCGGTGCAATATCAAATTAACCCAAGCTGGTCGGTTAACGTAAAGACCAGTAGTGATCGTGAACTGTATTTTAACCGAGCCAATTTGTTTGAGAGTAGCAACAACATCGGCAACGGCAACCCGGCCAACCGGGTATTAACCGACATTTATTTAAACTGGAAACACTCATCGTTTAATGCCAGTTTGAGTTTTAACAACGTATTTGATGAAGACTATCAAGACCTTGCTAACCGCCCCGCACAGGGCAGCAGCATCCAACTGAAAATTTCTATAGAGGATTTGTAAATGCCACTTTTACATAATAAGAGTTTTAAAAAGACGCTATTGGCGTTAAGTCTAATTGCCGGTACCACTTTGCTGACGGGCTGTGGTTCAGGTGGCTCTTCAACGCCTGAAGCGCCAGTTAATACTGCGCCGGTGGTTTCTGGGGATGCCAGCCCAATAGCGCCCGAGAATCAAACGGAAGTGGGCACTTACACTGCTACTGATGCTCAAGGGGATGCGATTACGTTTAGCCTTGATGGTGCAGATGCGGCATTATTTGCCATTGATGCTACGGGTTCTTTGAGCTTTGTTACTGCACCTGATTTTGAAAGTGGTGATGTGGGTCCTTATACTGTTCAGGTTCAGGCCACTGACGCAGGTACTTTGACTGGTACTTTTGCTGTTTCGGTGAGTGTGAGTGATGTTGTTGATCCGGAGACTAATGCGGTTGTGCAGTTGTCTGGTTCTGGCACCTCACAGATTGCACTAATTGACGGGCAAACCCAAGTGGTGACCTCACAACTGTTGATTAGACAAAAATCAGATTACAGCATTAATACTTATCAATCGGATATTTATCATATTGGTCGCTACCAAATTGATACGATTACCAAGTACAACGTAGCTAACCTGACGGATTACGATTGGTCTCACTCTACCAATGTGACGGAGGACATCGATAGCAATCCTTATTCCATTACATTCGTAAGTGAAAACAAGGCCTACTTGATACGCTATGGTTCTGCGAAAGTGTGGATTGTAAACCCCAGCGCACAACAGTTTGAGGACTTCTACCTAGGTGAACTGGATTTAACAGAGTATGTTTTGCCGGGTAATGAGAATGGCATTCCACGTGCCTCTGCTGCTGTTATTAATGACGGAAAATTGTACATTGCCATACAAAGATTGACAGATAGTTGGGCCGCTGCGCCTGCTTACATAGCTGTTTTTGATACTGCGACAGATGATGAAATTGAAACTAACGCAAACGCTGACGATACGGTTAAAGGGATCCCGTTAGCCGGACAAAATCCACTTGAAAATAGTCTAATTAGCTTCAATGATAAAGTTTACGTAACAACGCAAGGTGGTTTTGGGGCTGGTGACTTTGAATTTAGCCGAATCGAAGAAATCAGCACTACTGATTACACGGTTCGTCCTGTTCTAACAGCAGCAAGTGTTGCTGATAATACACGTGCGTTTGGTGCCACTGTGATTGTATCTGCTGAAAAAGGTTATTTTTATACCAGTGGATTTGACGTAAATTGGAATGAAACCAGTACCTTGTATGAATTCAATCCAACAACGGGTGAAGTGCTTACTACAGATGTCGGTGGTAATGGCACAGAAATTATTACCTTTATCGCGCTGGATAAATCAAATATTTTATGGGTGAGTGCTGTTAATGACGGTACACCAGGTATCGATTTGATTGATACTGTGACCAATACAAAGGTAGCTACTCGAATGCTGACAGGAGCAAATCCTAAGGCTATTCGGTTTATTGACTAGTTGATTGTCGTTAACTATAAAAGCCCTGGAACGCGGTGTTTTCAGGGCTTTTTATTGTTAATTATAAATCTGACTAAACTTTGTTAGGGCAATAGTGGAGATTGGCCTTTAGCAGGGTTTCAGACTTGTACAATACGCCGCAACCACTATCGTTACACGCTTGCATGCCAAAGTAGCCATCGTTAAGTAACCGAACTTCCATAGATCTGGTGCTACTATAAGAACGATATGTACCTTCTCCTCTGTAAACTTCACGCCATTGATTATCTGGTGCGGCCAGAGTGTTCGAATAGCGTACGATATAAAAGTTGTCCTGTTCAAACGGAATCCAAGCGGTAAAAGAACCTCTGCACGTCAACCAAGCATTGGTTGGCGCTGTATAGCTTCTTAGGTTCAAGCTATTCATTTGAATTGGGCATGGTCCTACACCAACAACGCACCACGCCATCTCAACGGCCTGATATACGTCCGTTGAACCCGAGTATAGGTTTTTAGTGGCAGCCAACGTTGCGGCTCTTGCTTGTGCAAAAGTTGTCGATTGAGTGAAATATGTGGTCAACGCCCGGTAGAAGATTTTTTGTGCTTTTTCCAGACCAATGGATGGTACGTAACCCGTTGCCAT
Source organism: Algicola sp. (assembly GCA_013216025.1). Lineage (GTDB taxonomy): Bacteria > Pseudomonadota > Gammaproteobacteria > Enterobacterales > Alteromonadaceae > JABSOG01. Next base: position 13,562 of record JABSOG010000114.1, read on the forward strand.
TGCGCGTGGATGAAACCCACCATGAATCAATAACGCAAAAGCAAGGTTGGCAATCCCTGAGTTCCAATGATTCCCGCCGCTGCCTGTGTACAGATTAGGATACCAATCTCTGGAATACCCATCTTTTGTTGGATCATCCATATAGCGCAGTGCATCACCCGCTATATTGGGTGTATAAGAGTCTGCACCAACAAGCCAATCAGGCGAAGATGAGCCACGATGCCAAGCATCTGCCGATACACCCAAAATGTCTGCCATTGCTTCATTCAAAGCGCCAGATTCGCCGTTAGAAATTAGGTCGGCTGTATTGCGGATAACTCCATGAGTAAATTCGTGGGCAATGACATCAAAAGAGTAAGTCAAGTCGCGATAGTTATATCCATCACCATCTCCAAAAAACAATTGATTGTTATACCAAACCGCATTATTCCAACTATTGCCTGTATGAACGCTGACTACAGTTCTCATATCGTAATTGTTGATACCCCTTCTGCCATGTACATTCTTGTAATAGTCATAAACTGCCGTTGCACCATTAAATGCACGCTCACCTGATGAACCACTATCACAACGGTCACCAACCCAGCTTGTACATAATTGCGTGCCCGGAGCTGAACTGCTGTTAAAGGCGTTGTTCTTCATGTCGTAGACTCGAACGTCTCTAACACGATTAACCTGCGGATGCCGAGTCAACTCAGCCCCAGATGATGCATCAAAAAACACAATGTCATGCTCAAAACCATTGTCGGAGTTGTATTTAACATCCACTTTCCACGCCAGTTTGGTATCACCGCTTTCAGGCAAATAGACATAAGCCAGTGCAGGCTTACTGGCTATATCGCCAATTAAAGCCGCATTGGCGAGCACATGTTTTAAGTCGAAACTGGTAGACCTAAGTGACTGAACACTCTGTCTTGCATCAACATCGGCGGCTATTGCGGGCTGTCCGGATACTTTATAGATGTTCGCTGCGTCATTAAACCTCAATACGCCATTTTCGGGCGCATTGGCGTGGGTGATAACATCGGTGCCATAGACAGGAATGCCGTTAATGGTTTGTTTAAAGTGGGTGTGGGTTTTGCCCAGCTCATCTGTCCAGCGGCGTTTTATGGTAAAAGCGGCTTGGTCGTTGAGGTGGGGTGAGCCTTTGCTCACCAACGTTTGTTTGAGTGCTTGAGTCACCTCGGTTAGCGTTTGGGCTGCTGATTGAGCGTCTAATTTTGCATGGCTTGGTAGTGAAAGCAGCAGAGGCGCGAGTAAAGCGGGTATGTATCGTAATTTCATGGGTATTTAATTGGCCTTGTTTTTATTGTTGATAAAAATCGAAGCGGCAGACTATATCAGACACAAGGGCGTATCTTTGTAGTGATTTGTATCAATTGGGTGTTATTGGAGCGGGGGCGAGGTAGGAGCGAGCTCCAGCTCGCGATTTTGGCCTACGCCAAAAAATATATGGGGTTGCATCAACCTTATGAAATAATGCAATCCTGTAAAATACAACAACTATCTCGAAACGTTTGACGTAGCTTATAGATATTTGGCCGGAGGCCAAAATCGCGCGCTGGAGCTCGCTCCTACCGCCGCTTCGGC
>JABSOG010001149.1 GCA_013216025.1 Algicola sp.
GATGAGAGCCTGCCAGACATTTTAGTGAGATTGCTTTTGCTCGGCGCTCCAACGGGATCCAAAAGCTTACCGTTTGCTCACCGTCGACGCAGTAATAGGGCATGTCTTGATGCCATGGGGTGGGGATGTTTGAACCGCCTTCTTTATACAAAAAATGATCGTGAAAAAACTGGGCTGAGTTTGAATGCATCAATTTGGCAGCGATGCTTGCCAAGGGAGATTCAGTGACAAATTGGCTATATTCAGGGATGTCTTTCCAGCAGCAAAAGTCTTCTAAAAAGCGGCTTTGGTCGTTGCCGTGAGTCAGTGCTCTTGTGCTTGGATTGGTAATATTAAACGCAGCGCCTTGGCTTAACAGTTCAATCCATGGGGTGAATACATCACGCAATACCACAACGCCTTGGGTTTGGTAGGTTTCTATATCTTGTTTGCTGATTCTATTCAACATAAGTTAATCACCCGGCGTGGCCATTTGATCTAGCGGTTGTTGTAGATTTTATTGCCATAATGGTGTTTTCTTTATCGTTCCGGTGTCTTTTAAATTGAACAAACAGTGTAACAGAGCCGCTTAAGATGTTGAATAAATCTGCTGCGCATCTTTAAGGCCACTGGTTAAAATCAATTTAGCCAACTAAGATAAGCAATGCTATAAATAACAAACGGTTACTAGGATATAAAAAATGAATCCCACTTTAATCGCCGCTGGCCTAGGCGGCATATTGGCTTTGTCTGCCGGCTTTATGTGGCAGATGGAAAAAGTCAAATCGGCCACTTTTGAAGGGCAGGTTTCTACACTCAATGAACAGTTGGACCATCAACTGTCTGAAAACCTCAAACTGACCAATGCGGTGTCGCAGGCCAATGAACATGCCATTGCCGTTATGACGCTGGTCAACAAAAACAATGAGCATATGCTGGCGTACAGCGACAAGCTAGAAAAATCTGCCGAAGACTTGGCAAACCTTAGAACAACAATCGACAATATGCGGTCAACGGAGTTAAAAAATGCAATTGAAAAGCCTTATGAGAGGGGTAATGCTGCTGCCGATCGCTGGACTGCTGTCATGCAGCTCATTGCCGACTCGACAAGTCCAGACAGTAAAAGTGGTGACGATACCAACACTGCCCAAAGTAGTACAACCACCGAGGTTGATACCGCCCAAGGCCATTAATATGTCGCGTCTGATGGTGGTGACACAAACTGATGCGCTGTTCTGGGCCACTGCGTGCAGTGATTTTAAAGATGTCGGTAAGCCTGATGCTGACTCCTTGGAAGAAGTTAAAGCCAATTACCCGGGGTTTACCCAGGACAGCGCCTGCAATTGGGCAGTATATGGCCTTGTGGTACAGGATGAATTGACGCTGGAGTTATATTTTGGCGAACTGGCCAAATATATTCAAGACTTGCGCGCCCAAAACCTGTTTCTAAGGGAAATGGTCGATGCTCGGCAAGAGATGATGGATAAGCAATTAAAGAAAATTCAAGGCGTGTCTGATTCAACCAGCCAAAATGAAACGATTAAAATGAACTATGAAAATGCTGAGCAAGAGTAGCACTAAGCCAAGCATTGCATTATGCGCGTAAATGCGAGCATTATCAGTGACAAGGATTTGGCGGGATACCGAAAAGACATCGGTGCATAATGATGTCACGCCTTTTGCCGAATTTGTTAAAAATTCAATGCTTGCCGACAAGTAGAGATTGAATTTACTCTGCCGGGCTGCTTTAAAGCTTACTTTGTAAAGGGCAGGTAGTGAATACGCCGAAAAAGTGAATGAACTGATCGAAAGCGTCGATGACATAGAATTTGAAAAGGCGGCAAATATTGCTTCGAACCTACTACAACAGTTGGCCTAGGTGCCTGTCCGAGAATGGAAGCTCGACTGAGGAAAATCCGGATTTGGCCATTTTCCGTGCTTTTATCAGTTGAATAGTGAAACTATTCGCCTGATAAAACCACGAAAACTGACTCAAACCGACTTTCCCTCAGCACGAGTTCTATTCTCGGGCAGGCACCTTGTAAAGGATTGTCAGTTGCACCAATTTGTTAAGAAATTGCCTATACTTAAGGAGTTAGCACTTGTAATTTAACCGATTGGAAACAAAATTGAATTCACCGACTGCATTTTATGATGTTTTGTTACGCAACGATGACCGTATTGACGACAAGCCAAACGATCATGAGCGCAATATATTGCGAAACATCGACATCATCATCAACGACAGCTACAACCTTAATACCCACATTCCAATTTTACCCGGCGTTTTTAGCGAATTGTGGCATGAACTTAATTGTGAACATACCGATTTTACGATTATTGCCAGCATCCTCAAAAAAGACCCGATACTCAAAGCCAAGATTTTGACTTTGGTCAACAGCGCCTACTACAAACGCACCCAAAAAG
>JABSOG010001150.1 GCA_013216025.1 Algicola sp.
CTGCAACCGATCTTACACGATCTTTGATCTATTTGGATCTACCGGATGTCGATGGATTAATTGACATTGTCCGTTATGGGGTAGAGCCAATGGCAACCAAACCCGCCACACGCCAGTTGATGCAACGGCTGGCCAACAGTATTGTGCCCTTGGTTTTGGGTGATGAAGCCATGGCCGCTGTTGTCGGCAAACCACCAGTCAATCCAGAGGATGACGAGAAACGGCCATTGTTTGAAGGCCGGGCTGTGTTGGCGGTTTTGCCGGTGGCTGCGCTGGCGGCGGTTAATCTGCCAGTGAATTAGCGACTAAAACACTAGCTGCTAAAACGTAAAAGCCTACTCGTTTGAGTAGGCTTATCGTTACTGTCTTCTGCTTCAAACTTTATTCACCACTACCGCCACCAGTGGCACCGATAGAGCTATGACCGGCATTACCCACAAAAACAGCCTTGTCCTGTTTAAACGAATACTCAGTATTGCCGTTAAAGAATTTGTCGGCCAATTCCTTCCTCACCGCGTCTAAATCGACATCATGATATTCATCTGCCAATTGTTCAAATAAATCTTTTTCAAGAAAGATGCCAAGCGCATAAACAGCGTACTTTTCCTTAAAGCCACATTCATTGACAGTTCTAAGAATCTGTCCCTTGGTATAGGTATCATTGGCACCATACCGCTGGTTTAGCAGTGGATATAATTGATTATAATACTTTTTGATGGCTCTATTTTTAAACATTCGAACTCCTTAATCCGGATCCAAGTCAAACTTGCGAAGCAAACTTACACTGTCAGGAATATTTAACTCTTCGAAATCATAAGGTAACAATAAACGAAAATCCAAATCATCAATTATCAATTCCACCAAAGCTGGCGTATTTGTATAAATGATTATCTGACGAATTACTTGCCAATCAAGTTTTATACTGCCTTTTCGTGTTGCACAAAAAAGGTGGAGAATAATACCGTCTTCTTCAGGCTTCCATGCCATGATATGTTTATAGTCAGCCGTATATCCGTAACCGTGTATCCAACCAAGTGCTATTTTGAACTCGTCCTTATATGGCTTGTCTTGAACCAACTCACCTAACAGCAACGTTTTATAGAAAAACCTTTTTTTTCTTAAGAAAGGTGCCAACAAATCTATATAAAAGACGAATAATGAAGTAACTACTGCAATTATTGCAGCCCATCCTGTTGTTACAAATATGCTTGCAACAAAGTATGTTGAAAAGCAAAGGATTACAGCAATACCCAGCTTTAGCACACCATAACCGGGAAACTTGATGTTCTTCATTAATTAATTCTTTCATCCTATTTAAAAGAAAAAGGTAAAGCCTTTGAATCTCATTTTTCGTTTGATCTTTGCCTGCTTTTTATTTTCTTGTGATTTGATGGAGTCCTGCACTTTAGTGCCTCTCATTTTAGCGTTGTCGCCTTGAGTTAAAAACTCTGCCGCTGACATATATAAAGCGAACTTAGCGTCAGAGGGTACGGCAGCCCAAACGGCTTTCAACTCCTGAGCTGCAAGTCCACCATAATATAGCCCGCCCCACTTTAATTTATCATAAAGTTGTGTTTGGCTGCTCAAATAGTTCATCCGCATAATGCCTCTTGCTATTTGATCGGCTTTAATACGTCCATAATCAGCACCTTCCATTTTACACACTCGGCCACAAATAATTCCAACATTTGTTATGTTTCCATCATCGTCTCTTGTGATGCTTCCATATTTTGCAGTTAATAAACCATCATCACCACCACTGGCTTTTGCGCCTGCAACTATCGAATCATGAGCACTTTGTTTTATTTGCTCTTGAGGTGTTCCGCCGCCTTTATTACCCCCACCCCTTTGGGGTGCAGTAGGTGTACCTGCACTTGCACCATCCTGACCACTACTAGAAAAACTAACCTCTTGATAACCGTTGCCAGTTGATTTCTGGGCGGTTACAGTTCTGGACCCATCGTCGTTCTCTACAACCCGTGCACTGGAAAAACCATCTGCTTTGAGTTTATTACGCTCTTTTAATGTCAGCCTGGGTTTTGCCTTTTCTGCTGTATAGCCACTCGGATCCGTATATTTCAACGGATTATTCATCACATAGGAGTATGGATTTAAAGATTGCCCGTTGTCAGGGAAGGTAATAAACGGGTCTACGGATAAGAACCGCCCCAGCTCCGGATCATAAGCTCGCCCATGTATGAACCCAAACACGGATTTGTAGGCGGTGCCCGGGAGGCCTTATAGGACGTGGCTTTTAAAGAACTGGGACTACGATGGGTAGAGTAGCGTATAAATCGCGATAGAGCACTTTTTATTTGCAGCATCTTAAGGCTAATCTGTTGATTTTATTGGGTAAGTGCGAACCTGTTTATCACCTTAACTGCGGCGGTTAATGGGGGCGGTTTG
>JABSOG010001151.1 GCA_013216025.1 Algicola sp.
AGGACGTCACTGAATTCGCTGTTCTGAGAATGATTCAAAGGGCATAACCTAGAGATGTGTTAGGAAGTTATTATAACTAATTAATAGTGTTAATAAAGTTTGCTTGATCTGAAAATTCCACCTAAGATACGCCTCGTGAATTTAAGCCGCCTCTGAGATGATTCTAAATGAAATAAAAGTATTCGCTTTTTCCCAATAAACTATCTACTATCCACTCGCTAAATGTAAATGATAACGCACTTGATTATCATTTAAACAAAACGGCTAAGTTTTATACCCTTCAACCTATAATCCCTTTGTTCAGAACTGAATGTTCGAGCGGTGGCTATATGCCAAGGTGTTTTAAATAAGGCTGAGTTCATGAGATATTGTCAAATGATAAAGAACATCCTTAAATGTTTTCTAGTAATTGTCCCTGTGTTCCTCCTCAGTGGTTGTGAACTCGCGCTGTTTGACCCCAAAGGTCCTGTTGCTGAAGAGGCAAAATCGTTAATAATAATATCTACTTTACTGATGCTCATTATTATTCTTCCGGTTTTATTCATGATTGTGTACTTCCCCTACAAGTATCGCAAAAATAATAAAACGGAGGATTATCGTCCCGATTGGGAGCACTCCACCAAAATTGAAATTGTGGTGTGGACAGTGCCTACGCTGATCGTCATCGCACTCTCTTATGTCACTTATGTTACCTCACATTCTTTGGATCCGCGTAAGCCAATAGTCAGTGATCAGGAGCAAATGGTCATACAAGTCGTGGCCATGGATTGGAAGTGGTTGTTTATTTATCCAGAGCAGGGCATCGCGACAGTCAATGAAATTAGCATCCCAGTAAATACCCCCATACAGTTCCAGATTACCTCAGATACGGTGATGAACTCATTCTTTATTCCCCGTTTAGGTAGCCAAATATACGCGATGGCGGGCATGGAAAATCGAGTGCACTTAATGGCATCGCAAGAGGGAACCTTTAGAGGAGTCTCCGCCAATTACAGTGGCTTTGGCTTTTCCGGAATGAAATTTAAAGTCCATTCAGTGGATAATGAAGGCTTTGTCAACTGGGTTGCCAAGGTTAAACAGTCAGAGCAAGTACTGAACAGCGAAACATTGAAACAGTTGCAGGAAAAGACCAAGGATCATCCTATTGAGTACTTTTCGCAAGTGGTAGATCAACAATTTGAAAAACTTATAGAAAAATATAGCGGAGCGAAAAATGTCGAGTAAGGCAAATATAGTGACGGAACCGGATATCATCTTTGGTAAGCTGACCTGGGACGTTATCCCCTTTACAGATCCTGTAATTCTGCCGGTAATGCTGGCTTGTCTCCTCGGCGGTATAGGGCTGTTTGCCTTCATCACCAAAATGGGGAAATGGGGCTACTTGTGGCGAGAGTGGTTGACTTCGGTTGACCATAAACGCATCGGTATTATGTATATGATTGTGGCAGTCGTCATGTTAGTGCGAGGTTTTTCCGATGCGCTGATGATGCGTGCCCAACAGGCACTTGCGACCGCAGACGAAGTGGGGGCTGGCTATTTACCTCCCGAGCACTACGATCAAATATTCACCGCACATGGCACCATCATGATTTTCTTTGTGGCGATGCCGCTGGTGATTGGCTTGATGAACATTGTAGTACCGCTGCAAATTGGTGCACGTGATGTCGCATTTCCCTTCTTAAACTCACTGAGTTTTTGGCTGTTTGTGGTTGGCGCATTACTGGTTAATATCTCCCTGTTTGTCGGTGAGTTTGCCGCGACTGGTTGGTTGGCCTACCCACCGTTATCGGGTATAGAATACAGTCCTTGGGTCGGTGTGGATTACTGGTTATGGGCACTGCAAATTTCGGGAATAGGCACTTTGTTAACCGGTGTTAACTTCTTTGTGACTATCTTGAAAATGCGTGCGCCGGGTATGAGATTGATGCAAATGCCGGTGTTTACCTGGACGGCACTTTGTACCAACGTATTGATTGTTATCTCCTTCCCTATATTGACTGTCACTTTGACGCTGCTTACCTTAGATAGGTATGTAGGTACACATTTCTTTACCAACGATCTAGGTGGTAATCAAATGATGTATGTCAACTTGATTTGGGCATGGGGACATCCAGAGGTGTACATCTTAATTTTACCTGCCTTTGGAGTTTTCTCTGAAGTCACCGCCACCTTCTCCAGAAAACGTCTGTTTGGCTATACCTCTCTGGTATGGGCTACAATGGCCATTATGATTCTGTCTTTTGTTTTCTGGCTACACCACTTCTTCACGATGGGCTCCGGTGCCAGTGTCAATGCTTTCTTTGGCATCGCAACGATGATTATCTCGGTACCAACCGGGGTTAAAATCTTCAATTGGCTCTTCACTATGTACAATGGCCGAGTGGAATTTTCTGCCTCCATGTG
>JABSOG010001152.1 GCA_013216025.1 Algicola sp.
AATATTCATTCACCCGCGTCCCCATCGACCAACCGTCTGAAGCGATATGATGAGTGTTGAACAACAGTACCCCCTGTTCAGATGACAGCCGTATAAAAGTGCTTCTGAGCATCAAGTCTTGCGCCAAATCAAACACTTTGTCCGCATCGGCTTGTATGGCTTGTTGTATGGCTTCTTGTTGCGCCGCTGGCGAAAGATTGGTCAAATCTAATGTGGTTAAGCTAAATTTGAAATCTGCTCGAATAAGCTGTAGCAAACCCGCTTCACCATCAACAAATACGGTTCGCAAAGGTTCGTGTCGTGCGATGATTCGGCTAAATGCTTGCTCAACAATTGCCTCATTAAAAGTGCCTTTAAAAGACATCGCGCCGGGCATATTGTATTGCACGCTGTTGCCGTCTAACTGGTCGATAAACCATAACCGCTGCTGGGCAAAAGAAGGGGGTAATTGATTGGTTTTTCGTTCAAGTGCGACAATCTGTGGGCGGGTGGCACGGCCTGCATTTTGGTCAATCAGGCTGGCCAACGAAGCCAGATCAGAGGTATCAAATACATCCCGTATCTGTAGCTCAACACCGAACTGTGCCCGTACTTCGCCAATCACCCGCAAAGACAACAATGAATGGCCGCCGGATTGAAAAAAGTTGGCCGTGGCACCCAGTTTGGCAGCTTCTATATTTAGCAGCTCTGCCCAGATCCCCGCCAGTGTGATTTGTGTTGCGGTGGTCAATTGAACAAACTCTTGGGTCACCTGAGTCTTGTCAGGCACAGGCAATGCCTTTTTGTCGACTTTGCCATTGGCGGTTAAGGGAAATTCGTCCAGCAGGACAAAAAATGACGGCACCATATAATCCGGCAAAGTCTCTTTGAGGGTTGCCCGCAACACATTGGCGGTCTCACTCTTGCTGGCTGTTGTATGGTTGGCTGTTGTATGGTTGGGTGTTGTATGACCGGTAACATAAGCCACCAAATGCATTTGCCCCGGTTTATCTTCTATTGCCAATACCATTGATGACTTAACTTGTGGCAAAAGCGAAAGCTGATGTTCTATCTCAGCTAATTCGATGCGAAAGCCGCGAATTTTAACCTGTCCATCAATACGGCCGTTAAATTCGAGGTTGCCATCGGTCAACAACCGCACCAGATCACCGGTTTTGTATAAACGTTCCTGACCCTGACCCAGCGCCTGACTAAAAGGATTTTGAATAAAAACTGTTTCGGTCAATGCCGGTTGATTGAGATAACCCCGCGCCAATCCGGCACCGCCGATATGCAATTGGCCAAACACACCTGTCGGGCAAAGATTAAGATGTTCATCCAACACCAGACAATAACTGTTATTCACCGCTTTACCTATCGGCAGGCAATAGTGTCCATCTGACAAATTGGCTACGTCAAATGCAGTCGCAATAACCGTGCCCTCTGTCGGCCCATACGTATTGAATAGCTGAATATCTTTGCCAACCTCTGCCTGCCAGCGTTGCAACAGTGACAAAGACATCGCCTCGCCACCAACAATCAACAGCCGTAAATCGGCCAGATCGGTCTGCGCATTTAATTGTTCACAGAGCATGTGCCAGTACGCCGTAGGCAAAGACATAGCGGTGATCTGGTGGCATCGACAGAACTGCCAAAAATCATCACCACCGGCAATCATTTGTTCGTCGCGCAGCACCAATGTGGCACCAAAAGACAAAGCCATAAAGGCTTCTTCGACAAAGATATCAAATGACACTGACGAAAACTGCAACATATTATCGGCAGGTTCAATGGCATAATTTTGTTGAGCGGCATAACAATAAGACAATACATTTTCATGGTTAACCATCACGCCTTTGGGCTGACCAGTTGAACCTGAGGTATAAATCACGTAAGCCAAATGAGCACTTTGCAAACTGCCAAGTTGCGGGTCATTGCTCGGCAACGATTGTAGAACCTGCGCCAACTCATCACTGTCCAACAACAGCTTTTGAACTGATTGGCTCTTTACGCATGGGGCAGTGTTGGTGTGGGTCAATAACCAGTTGATGCCACTGTCGCGTACCATATAATCGAGGCGGTTTTGCGGGTATTTTGGATCCAGCGGCAGATAAGCCCCGCCCGCCTTGAGTATCGCCAAAATGCCAATGATCATATCCCTTGAGCGCGACACGCAAAGGCCAACTAAGCTGTCCGGCGTTACGCCTTGCGCTATCAGATGATGTGCCAATTGGTTGGCTTTATAGTTGAGTTGTTGATAACTCAGAGCAAGATCACCGTCAATAAGCGCTATAGCATGTGGGTTAAGCCGCGCATTTTGTTCAAATAATTGATGAATGCCCTGATGTGGCTGATGCGCCATTGTCGCATTTTGATTCGCCACATTTTGATTGAACATATTTTGGATGAACAAGGGCAGT
>JABSOG010001153.1 GCA_013216025.1 Algicola sp.
AAAGCCGGTTAGCACCACAGAAAAGGCCAAAAATGCCCACAGTTTCATGCGCTCAGCAACCGCGCCCGACACAATGGACATGGCGGTGGCGACAAACACCACCTGAAAGAAAAAATCAGATTCGAGTGAGTGCGTTGCATCATCCGCTTCACTGCCAATCAAACCGCCAAGGCTTGGTAGAATGCCACCTTGCGTGTTATCGACATACATAATGTTGTAACCCACCAGCAAATACATGATGCAGGCGATGGCATACAAGCTGATATTTTTGGTTAAGATCTCGGTGGTGTTTTTAGATCGAACCAGGCCCGCTTCGAGCATCGCGAAACCGGCAGCCATCCACATCACCAGCGCGCCAGAGATCAGTAGATAAAAAGTGTCCAGCGCAAACTTCAATTCAATCACATCGGTAGTAACTTTAGTCAGTTCTTCCATTTTAATTCCCCAGTTATTATTAAGCCGTAATACAAAAGCGGTCGTTGTTAGATTTTCTGTTACAGTTTGTATAGGACTTACATAACCCATGCCAACATTTAATCTGTTGTTTTTCAGTGAGTTAGAAAACTATAATTGTTGATGCACAGAAAAAGTGCAGTGGATGGCACCATTAAGGGGCGCTCATTGCGGGTAGGTTTTTCTCCTACAACCAAATAAACATAAGATTCAAGGCGTTTTATATGATGACCATCGAAGCATCCCCAGTTGGATTATCTTTGATTAAATTTCGCCAAGAGACTTGACCAATGGCTGCTGATAGTGGAATCTTAGTTTATGGGTTTTATGACGCTTTCATGTTAAGGCAGTATGAGCAGCACAGCAGACAACGAAGCACAAACATTTGAAAAACTGAAACTTATTGATAACATCGACGCCACCAAGGCATTGAGATGCATGAGTGGTCATACCCGATTATACCTAAAATTGGTCAAAGACTTTACCAGCGAACACCAACAACGCAGTGAAGAAATGACCCATTTGTTTGCGACGAAAGACTGGACAGTGTTGAGACGTCGTGCCCATTCATTAAAAACCTTCAGCGCCTATGCCGGAGCCTACCAAATATCGACATTGGCCGCCGACATGGAAGCGCAACTGGGCAAGGACGAACACAATAAAACCCTGTTGGATACCCTTTGTACCGCACTTGATGCTATGGTCAGCCAACTCAGCAAAATGTATAATGCATCGGCAAAAGCGCCAGCTGAGGTCAACTTTGACAAAACACAATTCAAACAGACATTAACGACGCTTGTATCCTTGCTGGAGCAATCAGATATCGGGGCAGAAGACTTGCTGCCAACACTCGCTCAAATGAGTGAGCACAGCGAGTACCAACAAGACATAAAATCGGTGGCTGAGTTTGTTGAAGATATCGAGTTTGATGAAGCACTAGAGATAGTCAAGCAACTGTTGGTAAAATTAGACTAGAAAAAACAGAATAAAGAAAAGAAAAAAAAGCATCTATCATTATCAGCAATGACCTCGTTGAACGGGGTTCAATGAAAAAATAAACCAATGCCATGTTATAAATAGTGGCAGTAACGGTAAACTCGAAAACTTAGAGGTTCAAAGGTATGTTACACCCGGTTCAAAGTGGGGCTTAACTGAATGGCGTTATACGACGAAGGTGACCGCCGTCCGCTGGTTTTACTGGTCGACGATGAAAAAGTCAGCCTTAAAATTCTCAGCGATCTGCTTAAAGACGAGGTCGACATAGCGTTGGCCAAAAATGGTCGACAAGCGCTCGATAAAGTCAGTCAGGTCAAACCCGACTTGATTTTGATGGACGTGTTGATGCCTGGCATCGACGGATTTGAGGTGATCGCACAACTCAAAGCCAATGAGGCCACCGAAGCCATTCCGGTTATTTTTATCACCGGTCTCAATTCAGCGGGTGAAGAAGAGCGCGGTTTAACACTCGGTGCCCAGGATTACATTCACAAACCCTTCAGTCCCGAAGTGGTCAAAGCGCGAGTGACAACCCAATTAAAGATTGTCCATCAACGCCAACAATTACAAAAGCTGTCTGACGAACTGGTTGAAGCCAGCGAAGCCAAAAGCCGTTTTTTGGCCAATATGAGTCACGAAATTCGCACCCCGCTCACCTCGATCATCGGTTATGCCGAGGGGCTCACCCAGGGTGACTTTGCTGATGATTTCCAGCCAACAGCGGTGGGTATCATCGCCCAAAACGGTCAGCATCTGCTGAACGTGGTCAATGAAATTCTCGACCTGTCAAAAATAGAAGCCAACAAACTCGAAATTGAACTGATTGACATGGACCTCATCGTCCTGTTGACCAGTATCGAATCGCTGATGAAACAGCAGGCCCTGGCCAAAGGGTTAGAATTCAGTATTGAATACCAGTTCCCACTGCCTTGCACCATCAACAGTGA
>JABSOG010001154.1 GCA_013216025.1 Algicola sp.
GCTTTGATTTGACAGCGGGCGGCAATTACACCGAGCACTGGGTTGCGTGGATTGACTTCAACAATGATGGTGTATTTGACGACAACAGCGAAAAAGTGTTGACCGGCGTGTCGGGAAAAGAGACGGTAACCAGCGATATCATCATTCCACCGGGTTACGAGGGCCAGCAACTACGCCTGCGTATCGCGATGAAATATGGCAGCGAAGCGAGTTCTGCGTGTGGCGCTTTGGGTGATGGCGAAGTTGAAGACTATAGCGTTTCAGTTGGCGGATCATCAAACTCAAACACCGCTCCGGTTGCCAACGCCAATGGTGACTATGCGGCTATGGAAAATGCAGCGATCAGCTTCGACAGCTCAGGATCTGATGATTTGGAAGGTGAGATTGTCAGTTTCTTGTGGGATTTTGACGATGGTATTACCAGCCCAATTGCCAACCCGAGTCACAGTTATGCGGATGCAGGCAGCTATGTTGTGACTTTGACAGTGACCGACATTGAAGGCGCAACCCATACCGACACCGCCGATGTGACCATCACCGTAGACTCGGGTAGCAGCAATTTGCCTGACGCCTGTGCAACGCAATCACCGGTTAGTGATGTAACGCTGCAAGATGGCGTGCCGGTTTGCCTGGATGGTGGCACCAATTGGTTGTATTTGGCCGGCGCTGACGCCCATCAAAGTGTGGCGATCACCACCGGACACGGCACGGGCAACCTAGACGTGTTCTATAAAAATGGCGGTTGGCCGAGTGAGAGTGACAACGATGGTCAGTCGACCGGTACGGGTAATACCGAATGTATTTACCTGACCAATGCAACGAGTTACTGGTCTTACTTCAAGATCACTGGCAATGCCAGTGGCGCGACCATTGTGGTCGATTTTGATACTGACGGTTGTCGTTAAGTTTTTGAAGGTCAAAGCCGATGAATGTTCTGGACTACATCGGCATGACCGCCAAGGATGGTGGGAATACTGAGATTTGTCTGGAACAAATCCAGTGATAGCACATCCTTGTGCAAAATTGGGCAACACCGCTTGGTGTGGCCCTTTTTTTGTGCGTTTTGAATATTCAGTGGTTGGTTGAATGGGCAAGGAGAACCAAGGCGCTATGGGGCACTTAGCGAGTTAGGCAAAATAGTGCCAAGTCGTCACTTGGGTTAGGCAGGGTATGGGCAGAGTCATGTCGGCTGGTGGTTCGCGTAATTATGTTTTGTTGGGCTTTGTGCTTCGCACGGCAACCGCAACCTACAATTGTACTCCGTAGGTTGTGGTTGACGAGGAACGAGGAAGCCCAACATCAATAATTATCATGCAAACCATGCCCCGTTGATGGCACCAATTATTCCCATCTAACTCGCTTTGGCGGCGAAAGCGAGTTGGGGATTACGACAAAATGTCAGCAGAACTGAACCAGTTTAATCCTCAGCGGCAGTTAACAGCCGAAAAAGTCTATTTTTACTGTTGCTGGGCCAAATGGTTTTTGCGGTAAACCGAGGGAATGTCGTTAAACATGGCAGCAAAGCGGCGAGTAAAATAGCTGTGGTCGGCAAAACCGCTTTCGTTACCGACAACCGCAATCGGCAGGCTGGTTTCAATTAACAAGCGGCGGGCATTTTCCAATCGCACCTCATTGATAAACTGCTTGGGGGTTTTGGCCATATACTTTTTAAACCGTCGTTCCAGCGCACTGACCGATAAATGGGCGGTTTTGGCCAAATCTGTGATGCTGAAATCGAGCATGTAATTGCGTTTGATATAATCGAGCGGCGCCTTTATTGCCTCCATACCGTTTAAGGTCGCGGTTGTCTGTTGCACACGGCGGGAAACGCCATAAGTGCCGATAACATTTTGGTTATCGTCAAACAATGGCCTTCTTGAAGTCAGATACCAGGCGAACTCTCCACCATTGGCGACATTAATTTCGAGCCGGTTGGTGATGGTCGAACCGTCCATCACCCGTTGGTCGTCGCTGACAAATTGTTTGGCGATATGTTTGGGCGCAAAATCGAAATCTGACATGCCAACGACCTGTTGCGCGTCGGTTATCCCCAAGTGTTGTTGCAGTGGGGCATTGACATGAAGCATGCGGCTGTTGCGGTCCTTTATCCAGAATAAGGTGTCCGGCATTAAGTCAAACATGCTGATGAGTTGCTGTACACCAATTTGGCAAAACATGTCTGCCGGGCTGCGCTGGTATTGAGTGCCTGTGTCGTCGTTTTGTGCGAGTGTCATATTACCCCCTTGATTAACTTTTCCTTGTCTTGGATTCGCTATCCATATTAAATATTTGTGAATAAATTAATAATGATGAAAGGTGATCAAAGGTGATGAAAGCTGATGTTTCAGGTAGGAGCTGCATTCCCGCTGCGGTTTTGGCCGAAGAGGAGCGCCTT
>JABSOG010001155.1 GCA_013216025.1 Algicola sp.
CACGATTATGTGTCTAAGGTAGTGGATGCCGGTGAGGCTTTGCTCGGCCTGATTAACGACATTCTTGATTTTTCGAAGATTGAAGCGGGTAAGTTGACCATAGAAAGCATTCATTTTAACCTCAACCGCCTGCTTGACCGTTCGATTACCTTAAGTGCCATGAATGCCCATCTTAAGGGGCTTGAACTGGTGACTGACATCGACAGCAATATTCCGAAAACCCTGATTGGCGACCCGTTACGGTTGCAGCAAATCATCGTTAACCTAGTGAACAACGCCGTCAAATTCACTGAAAAAGGGGTGGTGTGCATTCGAATCGGTATCAAAGAATCGTTGGAACATCAATTATTGCTGCAATGCTCGGTGATTGATACCGGCATTGGCATGACGCCTGAGCAACAGAGCAATATGTTTCAGTCTTTCTCACAGGCTGACGAATCGGTGACCCGCAAATTTGGTGGCACCGGTTTGGGTCTGGCTATCTCCAAACAGCTCAGCGAGTTGATGGGCGGTGAGATTTGGCTTGAAAGTGAAATAGCCAAAGGCTCGATTTTCCACTTTACCGTGATGGGCGATAAAGTGCTTGATGATGCCCAGTTGATAGAAGTGGACAAAAATGTCATCAAGGACCTTAAAATTCTGGTGGTTGATGACATGGAACTCTCCAGAGAGGTGTTGCGTAATATCCTCACTGATTTGGGTATCACCTCTGCGCAAGCCGATAACGGCCATACGGCCATCGATATGATTGAAGCGGCGGCCAAGCAAAGTATTCCTTATGACTTGGTGTTGATGGATTGGCGTATGCCGGGTATGGATGGCATTGAAACTACCCAAAAACTGCATCAGCGCAACCCTGACGATGCCCCCCATATTCTGATGGTGTCTGCCTATGACAAAGATGAAGCCCGGGCGCAGGTGGGTAAAACCCCAATCAAACAATTCCTTGAAAAACCGATTTCTCATCAGGGTATGCATGATGCCTTGATTGAACTGGTGACAGGCCAAGTACACAGTAGCTTGTCAGTAGTCGATGAGCAGGCCATTGAAGTGCCTGATTTTTCTAACTCACACATTCTGTTGGTCGAAGATAACCCGATTAACCGACAGGTTGCGCTGGGCTTTTTAGAAGACAGCCACATTCAGGTGGATATTGCCGAAAACGGCTTACAGGCCCTTGAAAAAATCAAACAAACCCGTTACGACTTGGTGTTGATGGATATTCAAATGCCCGAAATGGATGGCATCACGGCGACTAAAGAAATTCGCAATACACTCAACCTGCCTGATTTGGTGGTTATTGCCATGACGGCCCATGCTATGGCATCCGATGTGCAACGATCTCTTGACGCGGGCATGAACGACCATATAAACAAACCCATCGACCCAGATGTGATGTATGCAAAGCTGCTTAACTTTCTTAATGTCAATGAAGGTGAGCCGATTATACGTCCTTCGATCCAAGATGATTTTATTTCCATCAGAGCAAATGATGTGAGTGGCGTTGGTCGTGCTGAAAGTGGCGAGATGTCAGTGATAGAGCAATTGTCTAGAGTCAATGGTCTTGATTCAAAGCTGGCGCTGGGCCGAATGAACAACAAGACTGAACTGTACCTTGGTTTAGTCAGAGACTTTGACAAAGACCAACGGGGTCTTGTTGAAGACCTGATGTCAATGTTTGACGACAACCGTTGGGAAGAGCTTAATCGTACGGTGCATTCGTTGAAATCTAATGCCGCTTATATCGGCGCGTTTGCCTTGTCACAATTGAGCGACGAACTCGAAACCTCGTTGGGTAACAAAGATTACGACAAAGACTTGTTAGTCAAATTGTGCGGTGAGCTGGCGCCTTTGCTGGCGCGGCTTAAAAATATTTTTGTGCTCGATGGGCAAACGCTGATTGAACAACAAAATGATTTTAACGCTGAGCTGTTCATCGATGGGCTCAAGCAAATATTACCCTTACTGCGCTCTTCTGATTTTGCTGCAGAAGACCAACTGCCAACACTGGTTAAACTGTGTGCTCAAAGCGACTATATTGAGCGAGTTAACCAAATTGCCGAAGAAGTTGACAATATCGAATACGAAAGCGCGTTTGATAATGCGGTTGCGTTGTTGGCCGAAGTTGAGGCAAAAGTTGAGGCAAAAATTGAAGGTTCAGTATCAGATTGATTTTACCGCTATTTTTTAATAAATCTGCTTAGGCAGCTTTATTTGGAGCCACTACGTGGCAAAAGCTAAGTGGACTAATGGGTCAATACCCCGCAGCTTGCTGCGCCAACTATTTAGCTTTTGCTTTTTAACTTAATAAAATACTCCGCTCCCACGAAGTGGGAGGCGAGCCTAAGCGAGATAGCTTGCTGCGGTGGAGTTTATTGGATCATTCCCCCT
>JABSOG010001156.1 GCA_013216025.1 Algicola sp.
TGATGCAACAACTGCGCATAGAGATCAGCAAAGTCGGAATGACCGATGCAGCCGTTTTAATCAGCGGCGAAAGCGGCACTGGCAAAGAACTCATCGCCCAAAGCATCCACCAGCAAAGCAAACGCGCCAATAACAGCTTTATTAAAGTCAATTGTTCGGCAATACCCGAAAACCTGATAGACAGCGCTCTGTTCGGCCACGTCAAAGGCGCGTTTACCGGCGCCGAGCAACACAAAAAAGGCTTCTTTGAAATGGCCAACACAGGCACCCTGTTTTTAGATGAAATAGGCGACATGCCACTGGCCTCCCAAACCAGTTTGTTACGGGTGTTAGAGAGTTCAGAGATTCAAAAGGTTGGCTCAGACAAAATCAGCAAAGTCGACGTACGTATACTGGCCGCCAGCCACAAAGACCTCAAACAACAGGTCAGCGAAGGCAATTTCAGAGAAGATCTATTTTACCGAATCAATGTCATCCCGCTAAAATCTCCGCCATTACGCGAACGTGCCAGCGACATCCCCCTGCTGGTTAATCAGCTCGTCAACGTATTGTGTAAACGCAACGGTTTTGCCAAAAAGCCCATCGACAAAAGCGTCTACCCAGTATTAAGCAGCTACGCCTGGCCCGGTAACGTTAGAGAGTTGTTGAACACATTAGAAAGAATGTTGATCATGAGCGACGACACTCTAACCAAAGACGACATTCCGGCAGAAATTGCCAGCCAGTCGGTTACGCAACAAGGCACTGATGAAGGGCTGACGCTAAAAGAATACCGCAATTCAATGGAGCGAGAATTGTTGATCACCAGGCTAAAACAGTATCAGGGCAACATCACCCATGTGGCCAAATCACTGGGCATTGACCGGACATATTTGCATAAGAAGCTGGCGCAGTTTGATATTAAGCGGGCTCAGGAGTTTGGGTAGGCGCTCGCCCCCTTAAATACCTTGTTACAGCGAATAGAAAGACAAACTAATCAACCCCGTCTATAATTGGCCTATCCAACAATATGACCCATAAAAATACTTAATGAAACACGTTTTTTCCCTTTGCATTATGTGCCTCACGCTATTAACGGGTTGTTCTGATGACAAGCAACCTCCCCAGTCAGACCACCTGATAAACCAGACCCTATATACCGCAATCACCCATTCCGACAGATCCGACATTGACCGTCAGCGTGATGAACGCCGAAAACCAGCGCAAGTATTAGAATTTTTGGGGGTCAGTCCTGGCATGACTGTCATCGAGATAATGGCCGGTGGCGGTTATTACACCGAGTTACTTTCACGGGTTGTTGGTAGGCTAGGCAAAGTTTACAGCCACAACAATAAGCTTTATTACGAATTCCAATCCGACAAGTTTGTTGAGCAACGACTAAAAAACAATCGCTTGCCCAACGTAATACGTTGGGACAAAGAACTGAACGACCTGCAACTGCCCGATGACTCAATTGACGCGGTATTTTTAATGTTGGTCTACCACGATTTTTACTGGTCTGAAGATAACCCAGAGCAGATTTTGGCTGACCTGTACCAAGCCCTGAAACCCGGCGGTACCGTGGCCATCGTCGACCATTCAGCCAAGTCAGGCTCAGGCACCAGCGCTGCCAACAAAATGCATGGCATACACCGTATCGATGAACAATTGGTTAAGCAGAGCTTTGAAAAAGCAGGGTTTATCCTTAATGGCGAATCAGCCCTGTTGCGCAATGCAGCTGACACCCGCGATAAACCCTTTTTCGACAAAAGCCTGATAGGCAAACCCACCGATAGGTTTGTGTTACGCTATCGTAAACAAGAGCGTAAACCAGAACGTAAACAAGAGTAAAACCACAACTGAAACCAGAGCAGAAGCAAAAGTAACCCATGCAAACCCACAATTACCAATGGCTAGTCGAAGCCCCCATCAACAAAGTACTGCTGCGCATGACCAGTCCGATGCTGGCGGCAATCTTTTTGCTGTTCGCTTATGATGTACTCGAAAGCCAGCTGCTCAGTAACATCAGCCTCGAAGCCCTGACTGCCCTTGGCTTCACCGTGCCCATCACCACTGCCATGGCGGCTTATGCCATAGCAATGACTATTACCACCAATACCGCAGTCACCAAAGCACTCAGTCAAGACAAAGCCCGAGCCCCCCATGTGATCATCAACAGTATTGTGTTGGCGATTATTCTAAGCCTCAGCTTTGCTTTGCTGGGATATCTGCTCAATGATTACATTTTTGGCTTTTTGGGTATCGATTACGCGATGCTGCCCGACAGCTATCACCTTGGCCCTCGACCAAAATTGCTGCCGCTGATTGAAAGTTACATGCAATGGCGTTATCTCGGCTGGGTTTTTCTGGTATTGATCTGGCAGGTCAACAGTTTATTGCGGGCA
>JABSOG010001157.1 GCA_013216025.1 Algicola sp.
GCATTTTGCCAGTCAATTTGCTGCCGAGAACCGGTTTATGTGTTATTTGATGGGGCTGGTTCATGACTTGGGCAAAGTGATTATCTTTAGAAGCATAAGTGATCAATGGCAACAACAAATTCAAATGCACCACCTTGGCAGTACCCCGTTCAAAAAAGCCCTGACCAAACGAGCCAACGCCTTGTCGTTGTACGTCATTGAAGACTGGCCCTTACCCAAAGAGATAGTGTTTGCGGTCACCAATTACTATAAGGGCGATATGCGCGACCCCTACACCCAGGTATTAAAAGTCGCCAACACCGTCAGCGAACTCCACCTGCAAATTGAAGCCAATATGATCAACCTCAAAAACGCCCACGAACATTTGATTGAATGCGGTTTAACCTGGGAGCAAAGCTGCGCCTGTTTGGCCGTTGTTAATAATATTCCGCCGATGTAACTTGTTCTATACTCGCCACATAATTGTCCTGCAACACATTCAGCGGCCGCAAATCGCCAGGCCGCCTACGGCAACGTGCATAAATCGATGATTCAATAAATAACTCAAACCAGGCATCTAGCGTGACCGCATTGTTGTCTTCACCTGCTGCGTGCAGTACTAGGGAGCCAACCTCGGCGGTGCCGAGTTGAAAATCACGGCTATTTTTTCTTAATCCATACTTGGCCAGCGTCTTGGGTGTGAAACACAACAGCGGTAATTGGTGTAAGTAAGGACTCTTGCGAAATATCTTTTTCGCTTCGCGCCAACTGCCATCAAGCAGAATAAACAACGGCGTTTTGCCGGGTGTTAGGGTGCCCGGTGGCAGGTCATTGAGCACTGTTTGTTGTTCATTGGCATATTCAGCGGGAAAGACCACAAACGGCTGATAATCCGGGTTTTCTATCAAAGCCAGCATTTGCGGGGCGGGTTCGAGCCGAGACCACAGGTAAGCGTGGGTTTCGGGGATAAGGTCGGCAATCAAACGGCCACTATTACTGGGTTTAAGCACTTCGTTGTCGTACATGATTAACAAAAAAGCGGTGTTTGAATCGAGCAATTGCCGAAACTCACAGGTGCAATGTTTTTGCGGCAACAGGCACAATTCGCAGCGAATTTGATTTTTACCCCGTGAGGCATAAGGTTTGGTCGAAATCGATTTGCGATATTGGTAAAGCTTGTGCACGGCGTGCTCAGCGTTGTTGGTCACTGGTTTTTGCCTTTTGTCGTTATTAAGTGTTAATAGAAAGCGGATTTTGGGGCTGATTCAAGCGTCAGTTTAACAGCCATCGGTTGGGTTGGGTAGAGAGGGTTTTAGCCATTAACTAGCGACAAAGTCGTTGAAATCTACGACCTGCAACGATACACTCCCTGTCGATTTGGGCGCCAAGGGATTTGATCTGACCGGGGCGCATCATACACCCCTAAATTTTTGTCGGTAGTACTAAAAAAAGAGACTTTAAGCGATGTTTGCGAACACACCCATGGGGACACTTAATGTGATGTTGGCAGCTTGTGCCAACGAGTCTGAAAGTCCACAGCCGTTGGCTCGAATTGCTGATGTGTTTACGCCTCAATTGTTTCGCGACAATGTCGATTTGGTTACCGCCTCGCTTGAACAATACCTGTCTGATGCCTCTATCCGTGGATTGGCCCTGACCGACCCCAAGGTACTTCGCGCTCAAGCCAAACAATTGATGAACGATGAACAAAACGGTGTGCCATGCACCGACCAAGAAAAACTTAAATCTATTATCGATTTATACATTAAAACTGGCATTGCGGTGCATTCGCCCGGTTACATGGGGCGTCAATTTTCAGGGGTGATACCACTGGCCGGTATTTTCGATTTGGTCAACTCGGTGGTCAATCAACCCTCGTCATTTTACGAAGCCGGACAACTGCCCAATGTAGCCGAATCGCTGATGGCCGAAGAATTCAACCGCTTTATTGGTTACCAACCAGATGAGTTTGCAATGGTGACGACCTCTGGCGCCTCTTTGGCCAACTTGACCGCCATATTAGCCGCCCGAAACGACAAATATCCCGACTGTTGGTCGCAGGGGTTTGCTTCTGCAACCGCAGGCACCCGTCCAGCCATCGCCGTGAGCGAAGACTCTCATTACAGCGTGACACGCGCCGCGGGCATTTTGGGTATTGGCGAGCAACAAATCATTCGTTTGCCCACCAATGTCAACAAACAAATTTGCATTGACCAAGTTGGTCCGACCCTTGAAGCGGCCAAAGCGCAGGGGCTGGATGTTTTTTGTATGGTCGCGGCGGTGGGCACCACTTGTGTCGGCGCTTTTGATCCGATTGATGCATTGGCACAAGTCTGTCAAGCGCGCAATATTTGGTTGCACGTTGATGGCGCGCATGGCGGTAGTTTGTTGGTCA
>JABSOG010001158.1 GCA_013216025.1 Algicola sp.
TCTGTAAAAACAGCCGTTGCTGGGGGTCCATGATCTTGGCTTCTTTGGGTGAGATATTAAAGAACAACGGATCAAACAGGTCGTGTTCGTTCAAGGCCCCCATCCATTGGCTGTTGGTTTTGCCAGGAACCGGATCGCCAGCCTGATAATGGCTGTCGACGTTCCAGCGGTTAGCCGGAATATCGCTGATACAGTTTTTGCCAGCGCTGATGTTCTGCCAGAATTGGTCAATATTGTCGGCCTGCGGAAACTGCCCGGCCATGCCTATTACGGCAATTTGCTGTGGCTGGTAAGTAGCTGAAACTCTGCTTGAGGTTTTGTTACGGATCGTTGTCAACGGCTTGGCTGGTTGAGCTTTTACCGCATGGCCTATCGGCGCTGGCCCAGCTGGTAAAGGCACGGTTTGTGCTGTTGGTGTTTCGACAACCAGCGATTCTTGAGGCCCTGCTTCGGTTTGCACAAACAGGCTCAACTCATTAAGGGTCGGATAGCTGTAAACCGCAATGGCTTCGATGTCGGTATGGTATTTTTGGTTGATCTTGCGGATCCAGGTGACGCCGGTGATCGAATCCAAACCAAGGTCGACAAATTGGCTGTCTTCGTCAATCTCGTGTTCTTCCATTC
The DNA here is from genome assembly GCA_013216025.1 of Algicola sp. Classification (GTDB taxonomy): domain Bacteria; phylum Pseudomonadota; class Gammaproteobacteria; order Enterobacterales; family Alteromonadaceae; genus JABSOG01. Next base: position 625 of record JABSOG010001158.1, read on the forward strand.
GCAGTTCGTCAGCCAGCAAGGTTTTTAAGGTCGCTGATATTTGCGCGCTCTTTACCTCAACAACAGCGCCACTATTTATAACCTCAGTTTTAGTAGTCGCCACTGGTGCCGGGTTACTTTCGTTTGCGAAAGAGGCCTCTATTTGATCTAAGGTTGCTGTTTTACCGACGAAAGTCTTTTCGTGCATGTCCAGTTCGCGCTGATAAGTGTCTTCTAACGACTGTTCAAGGCCGTTATTGAACAGTTGTTTAAGCGCAATCAAACGGCTGCGCGGCGCTTGCGCCACTTGTTCGGCCCGTTTCATCGCCGCTTCAATCACTTGCTCTCGTGGCAAGACTGGCAGTGCCAAGCCTCGCTTTTTAAGTTCGATGCCGGTGTATTCTTGCGCGCTCAGCAGCGTTTCTTTGGCCAAGTCGTAGCCGATTTTGCTGATGAATATCTCGGTTGAACCAGCGCCCGGAGTAAAGCCGTAACGGGTATAAGGGCTGAAATACTGGCTTTGTTCGCTAAGTAGTATCAGGTCAGCATTCATGCCAAGTACCCAACCGGCGCCGATGCCGTGGCCCTGCATTGCCGAGATAACTGGCAGTGGGCAGCTCATGGCTAATTGGAAGACTTTGTTGTCAGTAAATTTGGCTTGGTCTTTTTGAATATCCAGCAGGGTTTCTTTGGTGCCGCCAGACGCGAAGTAGTTGTCATATCCGTTTAGCACCACCACCTTGTAAGCCGGGTTTTGCGCGATATGGTCAAACACTTCGTTCATACCGTCGGTAAAGGCTGGTGAGAACATGTTTTTGGCTAGTTTGTCTGCCATGGTCACTGCAACCACACCGTGCGGATGAGCCGTGGCGCTGATCACTGTCGATTTAAGCACTATTGATTTAGGAGTAATGGCCACCGGGCTGTTTGTTGCACTAACTTCGGCCTGATCAACTACTGGCCAAACCGGAAGAATGTTGCTTGGACGGTTTTGCTGTTGCCAGCCAAGCCCGGCCAACTGTTGGGCTAATTGCAACGCTTGTGGTAAAACCTGATCTTTGCTGACAACGGTCAGGCTATTGACGTTTTGTTTAAGTTGTTCACCAGAGTATTCTGCACCTGTCAGCAACAGGGTTTTGGCGAAATAAGGCGTTAAACGATGGCTGAATATCTGCTGAGCAAGGCTGGCGATGGTGTCATTGTGCCAAATGTTGGCAGCACCATATTGGCCTTTATTTTGATAAATACAGGCATCACAGCACAGGCTGATTAACCAATCGATATCTTTACAATCTGACTCAAGGGCAGCAACAATCGGCAGTTTTGCACCAAGTAACAGTTCTTTTAGTGCCAATACCGTCGATTCATTCGCGGGCTGTTCGCTTGCTTGTGTTAAGGATGACTGTTTTGAGGATGGGTGCTTTGAGGATATAACCAACGCTCTGTAGCCAGTGCGATCCAGTTCAGCAAAAACTGACTGCAAGTCTTGCAGTAACCCTTCTAGGCCATTTTTGCCGATAGCAATTTCTAGCACGCTATCTGCTTGGTTTTGCCGTTGAATAGGCTTGGCCACAGTCAAGCCGTTAACCGCTTCTACAAGATGGCGTGACAGATGTTGTTTTAGCAGTATTAAGGCATCACCCGACTTAGCCGCCAAATTGGCCGCCAGTTGTTGTGCGTGGGTTTCAACCTGCTGCTGTGGCAATATCGGACAAGTCCAGCCTTTAGCGGCCAAATCTTTGCCCGTGCTCGTAGTTGATAAACAGAGC
>JABSOG010000115.1 GCA_013216025.1 Algicola sp.
CGATTGATTCGGCAAACGATTTTGCCCAATTTATTGCAGGGTTTCATTTTTGATGGCTCTACAGCTGGCGCAAAAATTAAAAAGGCCCACGGACAGATTTGCCCATAGGCCTTATGGATTTAATTAAAAAAGCTTTTATGGGTTCAATTCAAAGAATTCGTTTTTGTACAATTGCAGTTCCAAAATGGATTCGCGAATGTCTTCAAGCGTGAGATGGACACCGACTTTTTTCATCTTTTTGATCAAGTCAGGACGCCAACGCCGGGCCAGCTCTTTAATCGTGCTGACATCTAGGTTGCGGTAATGGAAAAACTCTTCCAGCACCGGTAGATGGATAAACATGAAACGACGATCCTGACAAATACTATTACCACACATAGGTGATTTGCCGGGAGGGACATACTGTTTCAAAAAATCCATGGTGATGCGACTGGCGTCTTCTTCACTGTATTGACTTTGGCGGCAACGATCGGTTAATCCCGTTTTACCATGTTGGGTAATACACCAAGGATCCATGTTGTCCAGAATTTCATCGCTTTGATGAATCGCTATCACCGGCCCTTCAGCCAGAATATTAAGATCACTGTCGGTCACAATTGTGCCCAACTCAAGACAGACGTCCACCTGAGGGTTTAACCCTGTCATTTCCAAGTCGAGCCAAATTAAATTTGTTTCATCTAAAGCCATAGTTAAACCTGTAATTTGAAACCCTTTCGATCCCAATGCATTCGGTATATCATATACTCTTAATTGTTTATAGAAAATCAAAATTTAGCAACAACTTACAAGAATTTATTTAAAAGGCAAAATAAACCAACTGTGGCAAAAAAACAGAAACTCAATAAATCCCAATCCAGACGGATAAAACACAATCACAAAAAAAGGCTGAATGACGAGCAAAACCCGGCGCTTGGCTGGGATCAGGACAGTCTCGGCCCGCCACAATCAGGCACCGTGATCAGTCGGTACGGACAACACGCTGACATCGAAGACGATGAAGGAAATATTTTACGCTGTAACATCCGACGTACCATAAATAGTCTCGTCTGCGGCGACAAAGTTCGTTGGCGCAGAGCCAAAATGTCACAAAATGAGTTACAAGGTGTGATTGAAGCGGTTCACGAGCGTCACAGCGTGCTGACGAGGCCAGACTTTTATGACGGGGTAAAACCGATTGCTGCCAACATTGATCAAATCCTGATCGTTTCTTCGATTCTACCTGAATTCACACCTAACATTATCGACCGATACCTGATTGCAGCAGAAGATGTGGAGATCGAACCGGTAATTTTACTCAATAAAACCGACTTGTTGACCCCTGAACTTGAACGAAAAATCAACAGTTATATTAAACTCTATCAAGATATTGGTTACTCATTTCATTTGGTCAGCAACAAAACCCAAGACGGTATTGAGCAAGTAAAAAGCCTACTATCGAATCGAATGAGTATTTTTGTCGGCCAGTCTGGCGTTGGTAAATCTTCACTGGCCAATTCTTTATTGCCGGATTGTCAAATAGATACCAAAGAAGTTTCACAAAACAGCCGCTTGGGTCAACATACCACCACAGTTGCCCGTTTGTATCACTTTCCCAGTGGTGGTGAACTCATCGATTCGCCGGGCATCAGAGACTTTGGTTTGTGGCATTTGGACGTCGACAGGGTAACTTGGTGTTTCAAAGAATTTCGCGATTATCAAGGCGGTTGTAAATTCAGGGATTGTAAACACCTCAACGACCCGGGTTGTATTATTCGTCAAGCGGTTGACGAGGGTCATATCGACCGCAGGCGTTATGACAGCTACCATCGTATTTTGCTGAGTATGGAAGCCAACAAACCCGCTCACAGTCGGTGAGCTGCGAATAAGTCTCTGGTTGAATGCTCCAAACATCATTCACACCAACCATAGCGATAACCTGTGGGCAAAAAAGGCTTGCCCACAGTGTCCGTCTCTATTGTGAGATAAAGGTGCATTAAGGTAGAATACACACCAGTTTCCACACACTTAGAGCAACTTGTGATCTTAGACAAAATAAAAATCGCCCTGCAATACGCCATGCCCAAACATGCACTGTCAAGACTTATCGGTAAAATTGCCGCTGCTGAGGCGGGTTTTATCACCCGAGGTGCAATTGCCTTGTTCATCAAGCAATACAAAATCAATATGGATGAGGCACAAAAAAGCCAACCATCTGATTACAAAACCTTTAACCAATTTTTCACGAGACCATTGAAAGACGGTATGCGCCCCCTTGCACAAGGTGAACGACTTTTCGTCCACCCTGTCGATGGCGCAGTCAGCCAGCTTGGTGATATTGTTGATGACTCAATCTTTCAGGCCAAGGGACACGATTATTCGCTGGTTACCTTGCTTGGTGGTTCTGAGCAAACCGCAGAACCGTTTATCGGCGGTAAATTTGCCACGGTTTATTTGGCACCCAAAGATTATCATCGTATTCATATGCCAATGGCTGGCACGTTAAAAGAAATGATCTATATTCCCGGAGACTTGTTCTCTGTCAATCCACTAACAGCGCAAAATGTCCCTAACCTATTTGCCCGCAATGAACGAGTAGTGGCCATATTTGAAACCGAAATCGGCCCGTTGGCAATGGTACTGGTTGGTGCGACCATTGTGGCCAGCATCGAAACGGTGTGGGCTGGTACAATTACCCCGCCAAGAGGCAAGAAAGTTTTTCGCTGGCAATATGAAACCACGGGCGCCAACCAAGTCTGCCTTGAAAAAGGTGCTGAAATGGGCCGTTTTAAACTGGGATCGACCATTGTCGCGGTTTTCCCCAAGGATACCATTGCATTCCTAGCAGAAAACGAGCCGGGCAAAGTGACCCGCATGGGTCAGCATTTTGGCGATTTGCTTTAGCCGCATTTACCATGACTTTGAAACTAAATTGTTGTACTCACTCGATTTTCGTCTAAGCTGCTTATTCAATTGAAGTTTTATATTTGACTAGGGCAGGCACTGCGCCAATACTATAGAGATAAGTTGCACATTGTCAGCGACTAGGCTCAACCGGACAGAGGATAAGAGATAAAATGCCAGCAGAGGATAACGTTATTAAAGATGCACTTTGGTGTTTCCGTTCCGAAACCGCTAAACTGTTGGGACTTTCAGTCACTCAAATCCATACTAGCCTGACCGATGGTGACAATTCGGTTGGCACCCTGACTGAATCCTTTGGCCAAATGGCTGAATTTTGTGCAAACGTACAGACTCTGTCAGCTGAAGGTCAAAAAGACAATAATGCCCAGGCCCAAATCAACATGCTAGCCAATAACATGTCAGAAGCCATCGACAATGCCATCGTCGCCTTTCAGTTTTATGACCGCCTTAGCCAGCGCATGGAACATGTTTCAGGCAGCCTTGACCAACTCTCTCACTTAATCAAAGACGACAGTAATTTGAACGACCCGGTTGGTTGGGGGCGTCTTAGAGACCATATTAGAAGTTCGTATTCACTCGATGCTGAGCATGTGATGTATGAAGCGATTATGAGTGGTGCTACCGCAGATGAGGCGCTGGTGCTTTATAGAGAGAAAATGCACGAATCAGATGCATCGGATGATATTGAGCTTTTTTAATAAATCTGCTGCGCATCTTTATAAAAGCCACTTTGTGGCAAAAAGCAAGCGAAATAACTTGTTCAAGGGTAGTTTATTGCCCTATCTCAAACCCAAGCTCAAGGAAATTAATTAAATCAACAATCAGTGCAGCGTCGGCACAATTTCATGTTACTGACGTGAGCCAGAACCACCAAAGAAGCCCCTAACATCACCAAATATGGTTCAATATTGACACCAAACCCATCTTTTTGTGAATAAATCAAACCACCAAAAGCCAAAAACAAGAAAGGATATAAACGATTGTGATAACGTTTGTAGCCAGAATACAAAGCAATAAAGCCCAACCCCATCGTCAAGGCCAATACGCTGTCTTCGAAACTTTCTTGCGCAATAAAACTCGCGCCCATCATGGGCAATACAGGCAAAAGAAAAGGTAACAGCAAGCAGTGAATCGCACACAGCGACGTCGCTGCGATACCGATTTTATCTAACACATTTTTTGCGGCTGCTTTGGCTGAACGAATCAAAATGGGGTCCAATTAATTAAATGATATAACATAACAATTGTTATGTTATATCATTTTAGTTATCTGGCAAGTTTTATCTAGAAATAAGCGGGGATTTGAGCCATTTTTTTGAGGAAGCCTGTCCTATGCGCGCTCAATAGCAAAAGACAACACCTGATCGATAGAATCTACAGCCAATGCCAACATAATCAAACGGTCAATGCCCAGTGCTACACCCGCACAATCAGGCATCCCATGGTTCAAAGCATCAATCAAATGCCTATCGATACTATTGGCAGCTTTGCTATCAGCGAGGCGTTTGACGTTATCACGTTCAAACCTGGCCAACTGCTCTTGAGCATCGGTTAGTTCGTGAAAACCATTGGCCAGTTCAATACCCTTGAAATACACTTCAAAGCGTTCAGCAACCCGGTTATCCTGCCCGTGGATTTTGGCAAGCGCGGCCTGACTGGCGGGGAAGTGATAGATAAAGCAAGGCACCTGCTGGCCTATATTGGGCTCTACAAGCTGACTGAACAGCAGTTGCATCAAGGTGTCCTCACAGCTTTCAATCTGAGCGATATCGCCCATACCGTGTTCTACCAGCGCCTGCTGTAATGCCTCTACATTGGTATCCAGCGGGTCTATACCGACATGAGTCATAAAAGCCGATTGATAGCTGTAACGATCGGCTTTACGGGTTTCGAGCACCAGTTGCAGCAGTTCGTCGACCTCGTCCATCAGCTTAAAATGATCAAAACCCACTCGGTACCATTCCAACAAGGTAAATTCAGGATTGTGAAAGCGGCCTGACTCTTCGTTTCTAAATGCTTTGCCGATTTGATAGATGCAACCTGAGCCCTGTGCCAGCAGTCTTTTCATCGCGTACTCAGGGGAGGTCTGCAAATACAGGGTTTGACCCTGGGCGAAACCCGGGCCGACAAATTCAGTGGCAAAACTGGCAAGATGTTGATCAGTTACCGTGGCTTGCGAAAGGTTTGGGGTTTCGACCTCCAAAACCGCTCTGTTTTCAAAAAAACAGCGAATGGTTTTAACTATCGCGGCTCTTTGGCGCAGTGCCGTTATCGAGGCATTGGGTTGCCACATGATTGTCTCCGTGGGAATTTGGCATAGTAAAAACGCAAAAAGGACGCATAGCGTCCCTTTTTAATTAAACAAAAACGTCACTTCTGAACACGCGATACATACTCTTCAGAGCGAGTATCAACTTTAATCACTTCACCGATTTGAACAAACAACGGCACTCGTACTACTGCGCCAGTGGTCAAAGTTGCTGGTTTGCCGCCAGTTCCGGCAGTATCGCCTTTAAGGCCTGGATCAGTTTCAGTGATCTCAAGCTCAACAAAATTCGGTGGGTTAATCACGATAGGCGTACCGTTCCATAACATCACAGTACAGGTTGAATTTTCGACCAACCATTTTTCTTTACCGCCCATGGCTTTGGCGTCAGCAGCCGTTTGCTCATAAGTTTTTTGGTCCATGAAGTGCCAGAATTCACCATCGTTATACAAATAATCCAATTCGGTTTCCAATACGTCAGCCGCTTCGACACTTTCACCGGATTTAAAGGTTTTTTCTAACACCTTGCCCGAGATCAGTTTACGAATACGAACCCGGCTAAAGGCCTGACCTTTGCCCGGTTTTACAAATTCGTTTTCGAGAATATTGCAAGGCTCGTTGTCAAGCATGATTTTCATGCCGGCTTTGAATTCATTGGTGCTAAATGTAGCCATATCAGTTCCGTATAATCAGTTGCTTTTTCAATTGCCCGTGATGATACCTAAATCCCAACGCAAATGATAGAATCTCGGCGAAAACCCGTGACTCTATGGAATATCCCGTCAATGCCGTCGACAAAGCGCATCATTACCACACTAAAATTGCCTCAGACCCGCACATGGCAGCAAGATTTGGCCGATTCGATAACCAACCCGGTCCAATTACTGGAGATGTTAGACTTAAGCACAGATGATTTTGTCGATCCGATAAGCGCAAGAACACTTTTTCCAATGCGGGTGCCTTTGCCGTTCATTGCCAAAATGAACAAGCAGGATGTCAACGACCCGCTGTTATTGCAAGTATTACCCGATCATCAAGAGTTTTTGGCGGAGCCAGGTTATAATGAAGACCCACTAGAAGAACAACAGAGCGCCCTACCCGGCTTGCTCCACAAATACAAATCCCGGGTGTTAATTGTCTTCCGATCAGGTTGCGCGGTCAATTGTCGTTATTGTTTTCGCCGTCACTTTCCTTATCAGGACAACAGCATTAACAAAAACAAACTGCTAGAAATCCTCGATTACGTACGCAATCACAATGAGATCAATGAAGTCATTTTAAGCGGTGGTGATCCATTAATGGCCAAAGACAGTTATATCGAGTGGTTCATTAGACAACTTGAAACCATTAAAACTGTCAGCAGATTGCGAATACATACCCGTTTGCCTGTTGTCATTCCAAACCGGTTAACCCAAGACCTTGCTACTATGCTCGGTAATAGCCGCTTAAATTGCGCCATAGTGTTGCATATCAACCATGGTAATGAAGTAGATGAAGCGTTAGCACTGGCATTGGTTAAATTCCGTCAAGCAGGTATCACGTTGCTCAATCAGGCAGTTTTGTTAAAAGGGATTAATAATTCAGTAGAAGCTCAGGTGATACTGAGTGAACGATTATTTGATGCGGGGATTTTACCGTACTATTTGCATGTACTTGACAAGGTGGCGGGCGCAGCCCATTTTGATTGTGATGAAAGTGAGGCCAAGGCCATTGCAGCGGGATTGTTGGCAGAATTGCCCGGTTTTTTGATCCCCAAACTGGTTAGGGAAATAGCCGGACAACCCAGTAAAACACCTATTTAGACAGATACGTTAATATGGTGCCCTGCACTACCAATCGGTTTTGGTCCCGCTGTTTGCCCTGCTGTCTCAAGCAATGCTATGGCAGCGGCGCCTTCCATTTTTTGTTGATCCTTAGCCAATGTTGCGGCGCGTAATTCAGAACTCGAACCGACATTGGATGGTACCGATGGTGATGATAGTGGCGCTAAAGACATGATAACCCCTTAGATTAATGATAAATACAGTTTGTGCTGGGTTATTCCATCCAAAAGACCTAAAATACCCGGCTAACTGAAGCTATCGGCCAAACTTTGGCAAACTTTAGCTTTATTTTAGTTATTTTTAATTTATTTTCTTAAACAGAATCTCTAGCAAGGCAAACAACGCTGACAATGAAAAATATTTTACCCCACCTCGACACCAGTATGCAGGAAATCTTTCGTAAAGCCATCGATGCCGACAACCAAATCAAAGAGTTGAAGAAACAGGGCATGGCCAAATTCACCCGTATTTTTCCCGACCAAAGCCTGTTCAGCAGCAATGAAAATGCGTTTATGCCTTATGTCAGCGAATTATGTGACGATATTGACTTGTTCAAACAAACCCTGGACGATGAAGCAACGTTGGCATTGATATTAAAGAAAATGGAACAGCTGTTAAAGGTCCTCAGCGCGTTTAAAAATATAACCAAAAGTAATTAGCATCTTTGGCGACAGAAGAAAACAATTTAACCCCTCCCGATTACTATACTGATATTGTCTGATTTTTAAGCTAATATATGTATAGGGGGGCAGCGAAATGTTTTCACCTATTACCGCATCAGTAGATACTCTAGTCGCGCAGACCTTTGGTCCTGTCAATCCACAGCCTGTTCCAGAGGTTGAGGCTCGGGTTGTCTCCGAAAAAACCAATGATCTCACCGGCTTCATCGCCGATCAAGACAGGGTCAGCATCACTATCCAGGCCCAGCATAAAGCCAACGCCGAACAGCAAATCCAAAACGCCCAAAATAATAGCGATTCGGCCAAAGAGGCCGAAGCACCTTCCAACGAATCTATTTCGGTTTCATCATCTGTAGGCCGTGCTGCATCCAGTGGTAATTTGCGCCGTGAAGAGGCGATGGCGATTTATCAGAAAATTGCGGCGTTGATATAGGGGTCGACTTGCGTCGCTGGAGCGACGAGGGTGACTTTCGACGGATGTCTGGATTTACAGTGAAGCAGGCCTTACCAGTAAGGCCGAAGTGTCGGACCAAATCAAACACGCTTTGAATACATCCCTGTACGCTCAACTTTTTCATCCGAAATGTCGGACCACCTGAAAAAGATTATTCTCACTTTGCTCGCATTCCAAAATAGGGTAATAGTCAAGCTCAATATCCCTCTGTAGGCTTACAATAATTAATTTTGACTTGTGTTCACAGAGTTAAACCCTATCACTTCTCAGGTTTATTTGTTAGAAATCAGTTCCTTTAAAGAGGGCGTTTTTTGTCTGTTATAGGGGTTTTTATAAATATTGCTCTGGTGAAGATATGAGCTGCTGATTTATAATCAGCAACCCATTCAAAGTAACTTAATTAGTGCCTGTCCAGAAACGAAGTTTCTTTCCGCCAATTTGGTGGGATGGGCGCTATGCCGCACAGCGGTAAGGTTATTAATCAATAACTTACGAATGTCATCCAACACTCACAGACCGCAGCGCTTGCGCAAGGGAAGTGTTTCTGCTGAGCCGGCACACTGGATGGCAACTAATTAGCTAAAAGCTTTACAATCTCTTCGGCAACAGCATGAGCACTGGTAGGATTTTGCCCCGTAATTACACGATCATCTTCAAGAACAAATTCGCCCCAAGGCTGTACCTTGCTATAGCGCGCAGCATTACGAGTAAGTGATTCTTCTAATAAAAAAGGAATCTCGTCTATAGTACCAAAATCCACTTCTTCTTCACGCGTAAAGCCTGTCACCGACTTAGTAGCTAATAGTTTTTCGCCATTACTTAAGGTGATAGGTAATAACCCCGCTGGACCATGACAAACCGCAGATAAAATACCGCCATCTTCATAGTGTTTAGCACTGAGTTTTGCAAAATCATCATTTGTGGCTAAGTCAGATAACAAGCCAAAGCCGCCTGGGTAGTAAACAGCGTCATAATCGTCGATATTAATTTGAGATACAGGAATAGTATTGTTAATACTGTTTTGGAATGCTTCGTTATTGAGAATGGTATCATTCACTGAGTCACCTGGTATATCAGAACCATATAACGGCGCTTTTCCGCCTTGGATCGAAGCTATATCATACTCAATCCCTGCCTCTAAAAACACATGTAGCGCATGGGTAAGCTCTGGTGTATAGGTTCCATTTTCTTGGTCGGTAGTGCCTAATGTTGCGTGATTTGTTACTGGTATAAGTATCTTTTTCATAATGGTGCCTTTTAATTAGTCCTGCCGATGCGCTTTCTAACGCTTGAACATAGTTTAGTACTAGCGACTATTGACAACAATATACAAAAATGACAAATTACTATTGTCATATAACAACAATAGAAATGGTATGGATAATTTTGACGGAATAATTGAGTTTGTGAGTGTTGCTCAAAGCCAAGGCTTTTCATCTGCGGCTAAACAGCTTGGTTGTAGTACAAGCCATGTCAGTCGGCAAGTTTCAAAACTAGAAAAACGATTAGGTTGTGCTTTATTTGCCCGCACCACAAGATTAGTGAGCCTAACCCCATCAGGACAAAACTATTATGATCAGTGCAGAGATCTTGTCACAGGTTTGCAGCAGGCGAATGAGCAAGTTAAAACTCAGCAACTTAAGCTTGTTGGCACACTACGCGTTAGTGCTGCAGGTTCATTTGCCGAACAACAAGTAGCACCGGCTCTGATGGAGTTTGCCCTCATACACCCCGAATTATCCATCGAGTTTGATTTTAATAGTAAGAAAGTCAATTTTATCGAAGACGGTATTGATTTTGCGATCAGGTATGGCAAGTTAGAAGATTCAGGCTTAGTTGCACGTAAATTATTAGCTCACCCGATGATGGCGGTAGCCAGTAGCGCTTACTTAGCAAAGCACGGCGTACCCAAAAACCCCAAGGATTTAAAAAGTCATAGCTGTATAATTTCTAATAATGACCATTGGTTATTTGACTGTGAGGGTCATCAAGACAATATAAAAGTTCATGGTCGGTGGAAAAGTAATAATGGTCAAGCTGTGGTTAATGCTTGCGAGAAAGGTTTAGGGATAGCTTATATGCCACAGCATAATTTTTTACAATCAATTAAACGTGGGAATTTGGTTCCTATCCTAGAATCATTCTGGCGCACTGATTCTCATAGTTGGATCGTTTACCAAAATCGTCGTTTTTTACCAATGAGAGCACGCTTGGCCATCGACTATTTGCTAGAACACTTTTCTAAATAAAGCATCGAGGGTGTTCAATGTACACCCCATAGCGAATTACAAAGTCAGCCCTTGATCTAACTAGTGTCCGTCCAGAAACGCACCCTTTGCGCAAGCGCTTCGGTATGCGTGCACTGGATGGACAACGCAACTTATTGAAAAATAAGCCTTACGACTTCGCTGCATAGCGCCCATCCTGCCAATTGGCAGATAGAAACTGCGTTTCTGGTGATGCGGCATTCCGATGGGCACTAACTAGTCAGTTTAATTGATATTAAAGTCAATTTCTAAAGACACACTGGAATTTTCTTTAGCAAACTTTGCAAGAGCAGGTGCTACATAACTCTCCCCATAAGGACCTGCAACCCATACTCCTATTCGTCCTGCTAGTGCAGCAAGTTCAGATGTACCAAAAAAAACCCATCCATACCATTCCCCATATTTTATACCTTGCCAGAGTAGTCAATACCTGCCAGTTAATCTAACAACTCCCATTGATTGTTGTGCCAAAAACTTAACTCCTAGTTAGTCTTCAATACCACTCTAGAGGATACAATTTTATTGTTACTATATAGCAAAAATAATTTGCATTTTGGATATATTATCTTATCAACGACAACAGTATAAAGTACATTCCAAGTTGTATGAATCGCATGCAATATTTACAAAGGTAGCTTGCTATGACAAACACGATTTCAATTAAAAAGACAATTAACCTCTACATCGAAGGTGGTATAGCGGGTAAATCTGAAATTCTAAAACAAGTATTTCACGACCAGGCCACGATGTTCTTTACCAGTAATGGACAACTTCAAGGAGGAGCAATACAGGGCCTATATGACGTTGTTGATAGTATTGGTGCTGCACCAAACCTCAAAGGCCATATAGCCTCAATTGATGTAAATAACACTACGGCCACCGCTCGCGTAGAGCTAACGGACTGGGCAGGTGCAAACTATACCGACCAGCTTTCACTCCTTAATTTGGATGGGCACTGGAAAATAATCAGTAAGGTTTATCACGAAAATAAATAAATCAAATACGCGGCTTAAATGTAAGCCGCTTATTTTCATTTTTGGAGGATATTTTATGCACGCAGCAATACATGTTGACTTACAAAGATATTTTGTTGAAGAACACTCACAAAGTATCTTTGACAGAATTCTCAATAAATCTGGTTTTACATCCACTTATTTCGAATCTAGTGAGTATTTTCAAGATACGGACTTAGAACTGCTATTAAAAGCGGCAACAGAAGTGCTCGGAATGACGCGCGAAGAAATACTCCTGGCCAATGGAATTAAGGCAGCGCCAGGTCTATTGGAGAATTTCAAAGCATTTTTGCAGGACGGATGGAATACGTTAGATATCCAAATGGAAATAGAAAGTAGCAATTGTCGTTTTACCATTGAAATTGTGTAAGACGATAATAGAGAGATGCTGACTAATTATAATTGTAGGTGCCTCTCGTTTGTTGCATATGCTCGGACGAGTGTGCCTGCAAGGATGCTGAGATGGTGCCTCGTGAAGATTCAAATACTGTCCAAACTTATACGAAAGAGGTTAATAATGAAAAACATTATCGATATGACCCAAAACAAAACTGACCAACCACAGCCAAAGAAAGTGATGATGCACTTCGCAACATGGAGCGCAACCATCTACTTACTGGCGCTTGTAACAATATTTTCTCTTACTGTAAACATTAGTCACGCCGCCGATGCCGCGCAGGACGAGAGCAGCGTTATTGGGGCTAAATTTACAAAAGACGGCGAAAATCCCCGAAAACTGGCGAGCCTGGGTTTTTATCGGTGCCAACTTAGCCTTTATAGCAATACCCAAACTTAGTTGTAAAGCTACAATATACCTGTCTCGTGCTCAACCCCCCTTTGTATACGCCACTACGCGGCGTATACTCCTATCCCCAAACCTACCCTAACTGCGGCAGCAAAGACTTCTTAAACCACTTTTTAATCATATGCTTTTCGTAAGAAAACTCTTTGCGCATAAATGACCGTCCGGGGAAACGTTCGATGAGATTTTCTCTTAATCGGTGTTCGTCAGCAGCGGCAACCACTTTACCTTGCGCATTTAATACCTCATAAGAAAAAGTAATTTGCGGTCTGAACCAATCGTCAATGATACGCATTTCACCCAGACTTGGGGAAAATTTGTTAGAGACTGTGCCGGCCAAATCCAAATCAGTGATTTTAATTTTCCAGCTGTAACCGGCAGGTAGTTGTTCACCGAGCTTAGTAAAATGCTTTTCAAAACTAGCAAACAGCCTTTTTTTAAAATGACGCTTCGATTCGTTACTGGCATCAATGTCGGTGAATTTTTCAGGGTTTGACCATTCAATACTACTCTGACTAGCCATCACGTTAGGGCCAAGCAACAACAAGGCGAGCAAAGAGGATTTTACAACAATATTAATTTTCATAAAGTTTTTCATAAAGTAAGAGGCTCCTTAAAAACAGCGCACCAGTGTACACAGTCGATGGTGTGTGCGCAATATAGACGCTTAATTTTCACTCACTTAAGGTGAATGGAGGATGAATGCAGATAATAAAAAACCGGCTAGATTGCCGGTTTTTTAATTGGAGGATGGGTTGCCCTCCATGGACGGGGGGGTAAGGGACCAGTCCATGGAGCACACTGTTTTTATACGAGGTACGAGACGTAACCCATCATAGGGATGATTACATCATTCCGCCCATGCCGCCCATACCACCCATGCCGCCCATATCAGGGGCACCGCCAGCGCCTGCATCGCTTGGCGCGTCTGCAATCATGGCTTCAGTGGTGATCATCAAACCGGCAATTGAAGCAGCAAACTGCAATGCGCTACGAGTTACTTTGGTTGGATCCAAAATACCCATTTCAATCATATCGCCGTAAGTGTCGTTAGCCGCGTTGAAGCCGTAGTTGCCTTTGCCCGCTTTAACTTCGTTAACCACAACAGCATCTTCAGCACCGGCGTTTGAAACGATTTGACGCATTGGCGCTTCCATCGCTTTAAGCGCAACCTGAATACCGTGGCTTTGATCCGGGTTATCACCCTTCAAATCTTTGATTGCTTCGGCAACACGTACCAAAGCAACACCACCACCAGCAACAACGCCTTCTTCAACCGCTGCGCGAGTTGCGTGCAACGCATCTTCAACACGGGCTTTTTTCTCTTTCATTTCAACTTCGGTAGCAGCACCAACTTTAATTACTGCAACACCGCCAGACAACTTCGCCAGACGCTCTTGCAATTTTTCTTTGTCATAGTCAGAAGTTGCATCGCTAATCTGTTGACGAATCTGTGTAATACGACCTGTAATACCATCTTCATCACCAGCACCATCAATGATAGTGGTGTTGTCTTTGGTGATCACAACGCGCTTGGCATGACCCAAGTCTTCGATTTGAGCCTTTTCAAGGTCCAGGCCAATCTCTTCAGAGATAACAGTACCATTGGTCAATGTCGCGATGTCTTGCAACATGGCTTTACGACGATCGCCAAAACCCGGTGCTTTAACCGCAGCGATTTTAACGATGCCGCGCATGTTGTTAACAACCAATGTAGCCAACGCTTCGCCTTCAAGGTCTTCAGCGATGATCAACAACGGCTTGCTGGCTTTTGCTACGCCTTCAAGGGTAGGCAGCAATTCGCGGATGTTAGAGATTTTCTTGTCTACCAACAAAATGAACGGGCTTTCGAGTTCAACAGTGCCGCTTTCAGCGTTGTTGATGAAGTACGGAGACAAGTAACCGCGGTCAAACTGCATACCTTCAACAACGTCCAATTCGTTGATCAGGCCTTGGCCTTCTTCAACAGTGATAACGCCTTCTTTGCCAACTTTGTCCATGGCGTGAGCGATCATTTCACCAATTTCAGTGTCAGCATTTGCAGAGATAGTACCAACCTGAGCAATGGCTTTGCTGTCTTCACAAGGAGAAGACAACGCTTTCAATTCTTTAACAGCAGCAATGACAGCTTTGTCGATACCACGTTTCAAATCCATTGGGTTCATACCGGCAGCAACGGCTTTTACACCCTCGGCTACGATAGCTTGAGCCAATACAGTCGCTGTAGTTGTACCGTCACCCGCTTCGTCATTGGCTTTAGAGGCAACTTCTTTGACCATCTGAGCGCCCATGTTTTCAAACTTGTCATCAAGTTCGATTTCTCTGGCGACCGAAACACCATCTTTAGTGATGGTTGGTGCACCAAAAGACTTTTCCAATACAACGTTACGGCCTTTAGGACCCAAAGTAACTTTAACGGCATCAGCAAGAACATTGACACCAGCCAACATTTTTTTGCGAGCGTCTTCACCAAAACGAACATCTTTTGCAGACATAATAATAATTCCTAATAAGTAAAAAAATTGTAAGTGAGTCTAGGCTTCAACTACGCCAAGGATATTGCCTTCACGCATGATCAGGTATTCCTGACCTTCAATTTTTTCAGTCTTTTCGACATGTGAACCGAAGATAACAGTATTGCCTACTTCAACTTCCAGGTCTCTGCGTTCGCCGTTATCCAGCACCCAGCCGCTACCAACAGCAACGATTTCGCCGCGAGTTGACTTTTCAGCAG
>JABSOG010001159.1 GCA_013216025.1 Algicola sp.
ACAAGATCAGCAATATCAACAAAACCCACAAGACAAACAATAAACCATGTATGCCGCCCAACTGACTTTTGAGTGTTACCGCGACACCACCATAACAGCCGTCGAAAAAGCCATCACATCGTTAATCGACAGCTATTATTTTAACGGCCAAATCGTTGGCCGAGAATTTCCCACCGTGATGAAAGACGGTTATTTTGTCACCCGGGTGGTGTGCCCACAAAAAGACGCATTGCAAGGTCATAACAATTCAGCAGTGGTCGAACATTTCAGTACAAAACTTAGCGATGCGGGGTTGTTGCAGCCCAAGGTAAAAATACTTGGGCTAGATATCAATTCAGACAGCAGCGATGAATGTGAGTCACCTTCGTGGCAGATTTTGTACACCACTTTTGTCCACAGCTGCTCGCCCTTGCGCTGTGGCGATCATTTCAGCCCAATTGCGTTATACACGTTGCCACCCATCGCCAACGGAGATTTTAAAACCGTATTGAAATGGCAACAAGATTGGCAGGCTTGTGATCAAATACAAATGAATGGTGCATTAAAAGCTGAGTTTGCGGTGCTCGAAGAGTTAACCAGTTTTAACAGTGACCTCACTCGCCGTGGCCGAGATATCTGTAAAGAAATAGAACGGCTATCAAAACGACCCACCTATTATTACCTCTACCGTGTCGGCGGTAGCGATTTGCAGTCAGAAACCAACCGAACCTGTCCGGGCTGTGATACACACTGGCAAGTCGACCCGCCCATCCATGGCGTTTTCAGCTTCAAATGTGATAATTGTCGATTGGTGTCTAACTTGTCGTGGGACTTTCAGTAAAAATAAATCTGCTGCGCATCTTTATGTGGCCACTCCGTGGCGAAAAACCTAAACCTAGACCTAAGTATCGGCAACTTTCAACATACCCAAAAACGTGGCCATCGAATCAGCCAGTTTGAGATGCGGTTTTTTGCCGACATATTCCAACCAAATCTCGCCACTTTCATTGAGCATTGAGATCTGTTGGTCTTCTTGATCAGTCAAACCAAAGAAAATCGTCACCTGTTGTTTAAGCTTACGTTTCATCATCACATGAGCAATGATGTTTTGCTGCAAATTGGCAAAGTCATCTTCGCTCCAGGGTAACAACAAAGTCAACGGTCCTTTTTCGTGGGTCAAATCCAAGTCTGAACCCCAGTATTGAGTATAAAAGGTTTTAATATCTTCATGCAGGGTCAACTCCAATGCCTCTTCTATATTCGAAAAATCGCCGAGCGTTTCACGTTTTACCGGCTGCCAGCAGACTTGTCCATCTTTTTCGCTGCCCTTAATTTCGCAAGGTGATGGCCATTGCGAGTCCTGCTCAAGCATTGGAAAACCATCACAATGCTGTTGATAGTGGGCAAGCCATTGATTAATCAACTGATCCAGTGCCTGTTCGGTATTTTGCATGAAATTCTTCCTGTTTTTGTTTAAACTGTTTATCGTCCTGAAACTCACGTCCATGTGAGGTTTCAGGAAACCGCTACG
Organism: Algicola sp.; assembly: GCA_013216025.1. Classification (GTDB taxonomy): domain Bacteria; phylum Pseudomonadota; class Gammaproteobacteria; order Enterobacterales; family Alteromonadaceae; genus JABSOG01. The sequence goes on from JABSOG010001159.1 coordinate 1,511, forward strand.
TTCAAGCAAGTGGAACTGCGCTCACATTTCAACAAGTTGAAATGGCGGTACATCCGTGTACCGCATAGCCATGTTATGCCCGACGTATTCTATACGAGCAAGGCCACCTATTGCAAAACAGTAAAAACAGCCACGGGTAAATTCAATCATCATGTCCAAAGATCACCAAACGCCAGACGAAAGCCAGCTCAAAAATATCCTTCTGGGCAAAACCACCGACTACATCGACCAGTACGATGCCAGTATTCTTTATCCGGTGCCCAGAAAAATCAATCGAGATTCATTGGGACTGGACAGCAGCAAAGCGATGCCTTTTTTCGGTGAAGACGTATGGCACGGTTACGAGTTATCTTGGCTCAATGCCAAAGGCAAACCCGTGGTGGCACTGGCCAAATTCGTATTTGGCTGCACCAGTACCAACATTGTTGAATCTAAATCGTTCAAATTGTATTTGAACAGCTTTAACCAAACCCGGTTTGACTCAACAGAGCAGGTTCGCCTGATACTTGAAAAAGACCTGGCCAACACCGCTAAAGGACAAGTTGACGTACAATTGTTTACCCCAGAGCAACTGGCCTACTTTACCCCAACCGCATTACCCGGCGATTGCATCGATGATTGTGATATCGCCATTGTCGACTATCAATTTAATGCCGACTACCTCAAAAAGGGGTTTGACGCTAACAACTCAGTCAATGAAACCCTGCACAGTCACCTGCTCAAATCCAATTGCTTGATCACCAATCAACCAGACTGGGCCAGTGTGGTCATAAGCTACAGCGGTGGCAAAATCAACCGTGATTCGGTATTGCGTTACCTTATTTCGTTTCGTCAACACACCGAATTTCACGAAC
>JABSOG010001160.1 GCA_013216025.1 Algicola sp.
CTCGGTGGTTTGTTGCAATGGGGTTTCATTGGTCTTGGTATTCCGCTGTTGATGGGCTTTTGCCTAGTGGCCGCTTTGTTGTTTGGGCGCAAGTTGTCGTTTATGTGTTTACTGGCGAGTTTGGCCAGTGTCGCCGTTATTGCGTTGTTGGTGTTACAAGGTCAGGTCGTTTTTGGCATTGATGCCAATGCTTACCAATATCAATTGTCTTCGTGGTTGAATGTGTTGGTGGCGTTTGGTCTTATCGTCGGTGGCTTGGTGATTTTAACCGCAAGGTTGCATGGTTTTCTAATCCAAGCGATAGAACAGTTGCAGGCTAAGGTTCATGAACAAAATCAAACGCTTGAACATACCTGCGAGCAGTTAACCAATTCTGAAGCGCTGCTTAAAACGGTGTTAAATAACATTCCATCGCGAGTTTACTGGAAAGACAAAAATCTCAATTATTTGGGTTGTAACCAGTCTTTTGCACAAGATGCAGGGCAAGCCAACGTGGCAGCCGTCATTGGCAAGCGTGATTGTGATTTTCCTTGGTCTGATAAGGCCGACTATTACCGTGAAACAGACATTCGAGTGATGACCAATGGTATGGCTGAGCTGGGTAAAGAAGAGCACATTATCGACAAGTCTGGCAAACACTGGTGGTTCGCAATCAATACTATCGCATTGCGGGCACATAACGATGAAATCATAGGTATTTTGGGCACTTACAATGATATTACCGAGCGTAAAGAGATTGACTATGCATTGAACTTGGCCAAAGAAGAGGCTGAACAGGGCAATCGGGCAAAAACACAGTTTTTGGCCAATATGTCGCACGAGATAAGAACCCCAATGAACGGTATTCTCGGTTTGGTCAATCTGTGCCTGCAAACCGAGTTGGATGAGCGACAGCAACGTTATCTTGATGCGCTGGTTTATTCTGCCCAGCATTTACTTGAGGTCATCAATGGTATTTTAGATTTTTCGAAAATAGAAGCTGGCACGATGGAGTTGTCCCAGTGCAACTGTGATTTGGGGCTGATGGTTGATAATATTGCCCAGTTAAGCCGCATCAGCGCTGCCGATCAAGGGCTGGGTTTTATCCTCAACAAAAGCAAAGACATGCCGAACAGCCTGTTTTGTGATGAAATGAAATTAAAACAGGTGTTGCTTAATCTATGCGGTAACGCGGTGAAGTTTTCACGCCGTGGCAAGGTCGAACTCAAAGTGTTTACCACCGCAGACGAGGATGGTTCGCCGCTGCTCAGGTTTGACATTGTTGATGAGGGTATTGGCATTGAACCGAGCATAATCGACACATTGTTTCAACCTTTTGTGCAAGCCGATGCCGCCATCAATAAAGAATTTGGTGGTACCGGGCTTGGGTTGTCAATCAGTAAAAAGATAGTTGAACTGATGAATGGCCGCATTTTTGGTGTCAATAATGCGGGTGATGGTTGTACTTTTACGGTATTACTGCCGCTGCCTGAGCTGTCTGTGACAGACCCATTGGCATCGAAGCCCACGGGGGCGATTAGTCGCGTTATACCTGATTTGTCGGGTAAAACCTTGTTGTTGGCAGAAGACAACAGCATCAATCAGCTGGTGGCTTGCGAAATGTTAAAACCGACTAAAGCCACTGTGTTGTTGGCCGAAAACGGTATTGAAGCTTTGGCGTTGTTGGCTCAGCACAAAGTCGATTTGGTGTTGATGGACATTCAAATGCCGAAAATGGATGGTTGCGAAACCACGTCCAAAATGGCCTTGCTGCCCGAGTGTAAACAAATTCCGGTGGTCGCCATGACTGCCAATGTGATGGCACAAGACATAGAGAATTATCTGGCACTGGGCATGAGGGCCCATATCGGCAAGCCGATAGACCAAACGGTGTTGTATGACACCCTTGCGAGCTTTCTCGTCGAGTCGGTTTCTGGTAGCCCGGTTGAAGATGCTTTTGTTAGTTCAGGTGAAAAGCAGGAGCGCCGATGAAGCTCAACGGGTTCACGACATTTTCGGTTGAGGTGATTTTAGACATCATCAATTTTCGTAAAAGTCGTTCTATCAATATTGATGTGTTGGTGAAGCAGGTGTTGTTTACCGGGGTTGAAGCGATTGGGTTGTGCGTGATGATTTCCTTGATGCTGGGGGCTTTGATCATTGTCGAGGGTTATCAGTTGTTGGCAGCACTTGGCCAGATTGATTGGATTTACAAAATTTTGATTTTTGCGATGGTCAGAGATCTCGGACCCTTCATCATTTGTTTTATTGTGTTGGCGCGTTCGGGCACCGCAATAACCACCGAGCTTGGCAATATGGTGATCAGCAAAGAAGTTGATGCTTTGATTGTGATGGGCATTTCGCCCATCTCTTACTTAGTG
>JABSOG010001161.1 GCA_013216025.1 Algicola sp.
GATCGCCGTGGCGAGCGAAACTGCAGTTCGGTGTCCCAGCTCTCTTTGCCCTTTACCATAAGCCACCATGGCCTCAACACTGTCGGTGGGCGCGACAAAATGCGGGCTGCCGTTATTATCATCTCCCAATAAGGTGATTTTCATTTTGTTGACAACAGCTCTGGCGATGTCATCTTGAATTTGAAAAATATCCTTATATTCCCGGTCATATGTTTCTGACCACAAATGCTCGCCGGTACTGACTTTAATCAACTGCGCGGTGACACGAATTTTATTGGTAGTATCGTTTTTGCGAATGCTGCCTTCAAGAATGGTGTCGACACCAAGCTCTCGTCCAATTTCTGGAATTGTTTTGTTGGTAATGCCTTTATAGGCAAAAGAAGAGGTGCGCGCAACCACTTGCAAGTCGGGCAATTTGGCCAGCAGATTAAGCAACTCTTCAACCATGCCGTCAGCAAAAAATTCATCTTCAGGATCGTTACTGAAAGGCACAAATGGCAAAATGGCAATGGATTCTTTGCGATTATCAGACAATCCCGTCACTGGAGTCCTTGTTGGTTGATCGTTACTGTCAGCCAGAATTGTTGTGCCAGCTTGATGATTCTCATCGAGAAAAAATTGCGAACCAATAGTGATTAGCAATATCACCGACAAGGTGCCAGCGACCGCAATGGTGGTTTGAACGTTGGCTTGGGGTTCATTTTCAACATCGGTTTCGACAGTGGCACGGACAATCCCTTTAGTGGTGACATTAAATAACCAGGCAAACATCAAGCTGACCGGGAAACCGGCGACAAAGATTTTGAGCAGCAGGGTCAACACTGAATCGGGCAATCCCAATGCAGGCACGGCCAAATCGGCGAGCTGGATTAAAGGCCAGGCCGATACGGCGTATATAGTGGCAACTTTAAAAACCTGTCGCCTTTTTAATTTGTTTACGAAATTTTCCATTATCTGCTCCAAACAGGCCGCTTTGCTGCTGACCTGAGCACCTTTTATTCTACTTATCTAGAGTAACGGAGCCGGAAACGGTGTTCATCACCAATCTTCCCGAGCCGTCACCCGATACAAATTTCAGCTTTCGCTGTTGCAACAACTCACTCCAAGGTTTGTCTTGCGTGAGTTTGTTCTTAATTTTACCGCCAAACTGGCTGGCTATCACGCATTCGCCGTTAAACTTGCCTTTTGATGTGTAATGAATATTGCCGCTGACACTGTTTAAATGAATATTAGCATTACTTTTCAAATAACCGTTTATCGTGGTATCGCCTGATACATTCTCGACTTTCAATTTCATGGTCTGGTCGATATTGGCCATGATATTGCCCGACATCGACCTTAATCTGGCCTCTTTAAAGGCACCCAACAAAGTCACTTTACCACTGACTGACTCCACCTTAACCAAGCCGGAAGACTTAACAATTTTCACTTGGCCACTGACAGTCGACAGGTTAATTTTTCCATGGATGTTTTTTAACGTTAAATCACCATTTATTGTTTGCCCTTGGACTCTGGCATTAAGATTTTTCACTATATAGTCGGTATTAACGCCGTTAAAGCGTAATCGGGTGTCGCGTGGGATGAAAACCTTGAGGTCGCTGCCATGACCGCCGTGTGACATACCCTTCATCACCACTTTAATCATCGATTTATTGCCTTTTCTTTTAAAAATCAGCTTTCTGGCAGAATCATCCAATTCGCCCCGCAATTGAATTTGTGGTTTATCCCACCCCTCAACAATCAGTTGACCCCGGGTATTATCAATATACAATGACCCGCTTGAGGCAACTTCTATAGTGCGATCGACTTTTTCACCAGCATAAGCAAAGCTCGCGCTAATAAGCAACATTACAGACAAAGTAACACTTTGATAAATGGTCAAATAAACACCCTCTGTTAAGTACAAAATAAAAATCTAGTTTGCTAGCAATAATTATACAAAAATAAGCTGTGAATAATAGTTAAAATTAGTTAAACGATGTTTCAGAAAATAAACATGACTAAGCAAGTGCTTGTTTCCACAGATTTTCACAGCCAATAGTAACAAAAAGGATCTCTGCGTTGAAAAAAACACTCACACTTCTAATACCGCTTGTCGCCCTACTTGCTGCAATTATATTACTTCGAACCTTCATTACATTTGAAGACAAGCAATTGGTATCGACCCCATCCACCACTATCCCGACGATTAACGAAGCTCTGGCATTAAAGCGATTGTCCGGCGCGATTCAAATCAAGACCATTTCGTATGATGATCGCGAAAAAGTAGACAAACAAACGTTTTTGCAAATGCATCAACACTTGCAGCAATCGTTTCCTTTGATTCATCAGCAGGCGAAAAAACAAATCATTAATC
>JABSOG010001162.1 GCA_013216025.1 Algicola sp.
CTGGGGCGCCCGCATCGAGTGATCGCCAGAGGTCATTGCCTCCATTAAGCTGGTAGACGCTCTAAATTGGCCAAGCACTTGTTGTCTCAATAACAATGCACAATAAAACACCGTAACCAAGACAAAAAAACCCAGTATTATTTTTGGATATACTGACATTTCATGGGAGTACAGGGTGTAAAATAACAAAGACGTTGGCAACAATCCGATAAAAAGTGCCAATCGCAACAATTTGCTTTCAAATGAATGACGGCTTTTTTTGGACGACAACCGCTTAGATATCATGTTTTTCTAACCGTCGATAGTATGAACTGCGGCTCAGACCCAACGAATCTGCGCTTTTATGGGGATCATTATCGAATCGTTGTAACCGCTCGATAATAATGTGTTTTTCGATAACATCCAGGGTCGAATGTTCAATATCAAAAGGATTTGAATGCTCAGCATTGGCGCCTTTATTTAACCCCAAATCGTTGATTGTAATGGTGTGATCTTGACTAAGAAAAATCGCCCGTTCAATCATATGACTTAACTCACGAATATTGCCGGGCCACTCATAACGCAGCAATGCGGTGGTGGCTTCTTGGTCAAAACCATCCTGTTGCAATCGATATTTATCAGCATATTTTTTCAGAAAATACAGCGCCAATGGCATAATATCGGCGACACGCTCCCGCAATGCCGGGATATTAATTTCAACCGTATTCAAACGATAAAGTAAATCTTGACGAAATTTGCCCTCTTCTATCAATTGCATCAGTGGTGCATTGGTCGCCGATACCAACCTCACATCAACCTGTTGGGTTTTAGAACTGCCCACTTTCTCAAACTGATGTTCTTCCAATACCCGCAGTAACCGGGCCTGCTGTGAAAGGGGAATATTGGCGATTTCGTCCAAAAACAGGGTGCCGCCGTCAGCAATCTCAAATCGTCCTACCCGATTATCTTTAGCATCGGTGAACGCCCCTTTAACATGACCAAACATCTCGCTTTCAAACAGGTTTTCGCTGATCGCCCCCATATTCACTGACACAAAAGGTTGATCATTGCGCTCTGAGCACTGATGTAAATAACTCGCCAACATGCTTTTACCGGTGCCATTTTCACCCGTTAACAAAATATTCATGTCACTTTTGGCCAGTTTTTGCAGTTGCCCTAGCACTTGTTGCATCGAAGATGATTGCGCAATAATGCCTGAACAGGGCGCAGCGAGTTGCTTTCTTAACAAGGCGTTTTCGCGAGCCAGTTTAATGCCTTGCTGTTCAATTTCACGGTATCTAATTTGCGCTTGCAAAATCGTCAATAACAGCGCATTTTTCCAAGGTTTTTGGATAAAATCACTGGCCCCCGATTTCATTGCGGCCACAGCAATATCGATACTGCCATAACCCGTCATGACCACAATGGGCAACTGTTGATCCAACGATTTTATGTCTGATATGAGTTGCAAACCCTCCTTGCCTGAAGTGGTGTCTTTTTGATAATTCAGATCGATTAAAGCCACACAAAAATCACGTCGCTTGACTATTTGCAGCAGCTCATGGGGTGAAGTCACTGTGGTTACGTCATAGTTTTTGGCTTTGAGCAATAACTTTAACGCGATGAGGACTCGAGTATCATCATCAGCAATGATTATGGAATGTTTCATTTCTTTCATTTAGCTGGCAAAACTCCAAATATTCAGGCTTGGCTACTGTAGCAAAGTGACATCAACAAAGCAGGCATTTAATCATGGTGCAGTGCGTCACTGGGTTCCATCAAGACCATTTTACGAGTGGGTATATAGGTGGCCAACAACACCATCAACACCACCAAAAGTGGCATGCCCAACAAACCAATGATGTAGCTGGTGCTATTAATGATCAGGGTATCAGTCAAAATGTTAATCGCCGCTAGTGATAAAGCGATACCAATAGACAGGCCTAGAACGAGTTGCCATCCTGCCTGACCCATGAATAACCTCATGCTATCAGCATCTGACGCCCCCCGTGCTCTGCGCACGCCTATTTCCTGGGTGCGTTGGATAACGCTATTGGCCGCAACTGCGTAAATACCACTGGCAGCCAGGAAGACGGCCATTACGCCGCACAGCAAAAATAATTGACTCACCGCTGATACTAATATCATGGGTTGCTTAATCAGTCGGTCATAACTTTGAATATGGTAAGCACCAACATCGGCGTCAATGTTGCTTATGGCTTGTTGCAGTGATTGTCTGGCTAATGCTTCACTACCCCGATAATGCATCGCCATGGTCATTTGACTTATCACGCCGCCCGCATAGGTCGTATGTGACGCACGGTTAACGTCCATGGCCGAGCCATGGATCACATCAGACACCACCCCTATAATGGTT
>JABSOG010001163.1 GCA_013216025.1 Algicola sp.
CCGGACATGCTGGAACCGGTTCTTCTTGCACGCGACGCCGACGCCCGGGGGCGTACGGGGTTTGAGCAACGGGATTATCCCGTTGCTGATTACCTGCGTCAGGCTTATGCGGTATCAGTCGAGATCGTCGCCAAGCCGTTTGTTGAGCAGGGCTATCAGGGCATCAAAATCAGAGAAATGATGCAGCAGGCCCGGATTAAGGCGATTGGCAGGTTAAAAACCTGATTTTCGAAAATAGCTTGTTAAACCGGCGGGCAGAAATGCCCGAGCTACTTTCCACCAGCAAGATCAATAAAACTGCCGGTGACATAAGACGCCTCTTCTGACAGTAGCCAAGCGATGGCGGTTGCCACTTCGTGTGGCGTGCCGCCCCTTTTCATCGGGATCAAAGGGGTAAGCCTGTCAACCCGGTTTGGCTCTCCCCCATCGGCATGCATATCAGTGTAAATAAACCCAGGCCTAACACAATTGACTCGTACCCCCTGAGCCGCGACTTCTACCGACAACCCTGTGGTTAGGGTATCTACAGCGCCTTTTGAAGCGGCATAATCAATATACTCGCCAGGGCCGCCAATACGTGAAGCCGCAGAGGATACGTTGACAATCGCACCACCCTTGCCACCAAAGTCGGTGGACATTCGCTTCAGCGCTTCTCGGCAACACAAAAAACAACTGGTCACATTGGTGGTTAGAATGTGGTTGATGCGTTGGGCGCTCATCTGCACCAGCGGCATTTGTTTTTGCAATATACCGACATTGTTGACCAAAGCGGTGATGGGGCCAATCTTATCTATTTGTTCGAACAACTGCACAACCTCGTTTTCTTGCGAAACATCGGCTTGAATTGCCATGGCGGTTGCGCCATCTTGGGTGAGTTGTGCTGCCAGTTGCTCGGCCTTATCGGCGTTGTGTCTGTAGTTAATGATGACTGTATACCCGGCTTCGCTTAGGTGTTTTGCCGTAGCGGCACCTATGCCTCGGCTTGCGCCAGTGACAAGAACAACTTTTTTCATATAACCTCTTTTTGATTAAAGTTCTGGGGGCTCGGTTGATATTGGGCCAGACAATTGGCTAGGTCGTTAATATCAATGGGTTTGCTCAAATGTGCATTAAAACCGACTTCGACGGCCAATTGTTTGTCCTCGGGCATCACATCGGCGGTTAAGGCGATGATTGGTAATTGGTTCTTGTCCATTTTTTGACGAATTTGTCTGGTCGCTTCGTAACCGTCCATCACCGGCATTTGGCAGTCCATTAGCACAACGTCAAAGGTCTGTCGTTTCACAATTGTTACCGCTTCTGCGCCATTGGTCACCATCAGGGGTTCAATGCCGATGGATTTGAGGAATTCTTTAATCACCATTTGGTTAATTGCGTTGTCTTCGGCCACTAAAACTCGCAGGTTAGAGAAATTTTTGAGTTGGAGGGCTTGTTGTTTTTGTGGCTTTTCATCGGTTGCCATCAACGTAAGGTTGACCACAAAACTTGAACCTTCGCCGCACTTGCTGTGCACCGAGATATTACCCTCCATCAACTGGCTTAATTCCTTAGAGATTGTCAAACCCAGCCCAGTACCGCCAAATCGCCGTGAGGTTGAAGAATCTGCCTGAGTGAAAGCATCAAATAAAATAGCCTGAGCGGTTTCATCGATGCCGATACCAGAATCCTTGACGATAAAACGCACATTGACTTTGTCATCGAGGTTTTCAAATTGGTCGACTGATAGCGATATCTCGCCCTGTTGGGTAAATTTAAAAGCGTTGCCGACTAGGTTTATCAATATTTGTTCTATTCTGACCGGATCAGAGTGGTAACAGGCGTGAGTCGGCAGTTGATCGCTGACCAGCCACTTAATCGATTTTTGGGGGGCATGGTTTTCAAACATCACCTCAATGCGGGTCAGCAATTGGTGCATATCAAACAAAATATGCTCCAAAAAAAACTTCTGAGACTCTATTTTTGAAATGTCGAGGATATCGTTGACGATGTTGAGCAGGTTACTGGAGGACAGTTCAATTTTATCAATATAGGTATTTAGCACCGCTAGCTCATCGGATTTTTTGGCCAATTGAGAAAATCCGATCACGGCGTTCAGCGGGGTGCGTATTTCGTGACTCATATTGGCCAAAAATCGGCTTTTGGCTTTGGACGCATCGTCAGATTGCCGTTTTGCTAACTCCAGTGCCTGGGTGCGATCTGCTACCCGAAGGTTGAGCACTATTTGACGATTGTTCATCAACAAAATCAGTAACATGATAAAACTAACCAGCACCACTTGCAGGACATAAACCATCAGGGTCAGACGTGATTGGTAGTGACTCAAAAACTCCGTGTTGGGGGAAAGATTCATATGC
>JABSOG010001164.1 GCA_013216025.1 Algicola sp.
CGTGACCGTTTTTTCATCGGTGGTGAGGTTGGTCGCAATATGCAACTGATTGGGAAAATCCTCAGCAGCAAGATATTGTTTAACCTCATCGGAGTCTAGCCCAATACTGCCAATCTCCCGGCCCAGCGCAATGTTGTTGGTCAACACAAAATCAATCCGGCGTTTAAACAATAAACGCCACATCCGTTGATAATTAACACTTAACATCAAATTTGTATCAGTAGTAAATCCCGCCTGCTGCAAAAAATGATCCGAATGATAGCCCCGAATAGTCCCTACCCGGTACTCTTTGGCGTCTTCTAAAGAATTGATTTTTAAATGATCACTGTTTTTCAACCCCACTAAAAATGCTTCAATTTTGTAGGTTTGACCTGCCCATTGATATTTGGCTTCACGACTCGGTGTTTTTAACAACGAAAACATAAACACATTGGGCGTATGCCGCACCAGTTGAAGGGTTCTGGCAAAAGGCATTAGCTCGATAGACGTTTTCATTGGCAGCGTCTTGCTCAGCGCCTGAACCACCTCAACCAAGGCACCAGAAGGCTGATTGCTGTCATCAAGATAATGAAAAGGGGGGAGATCTTCGGCGACAAATCGCAGTTTTTCGGCGTGGCTAACAGTGCAGTGAAACAATAAAACCAGTGTAAGTACGATTCTAATCTTCAAATCAAACGCCCCTGACTGCAAATATATCTGATTTATTAAGTGTAGCCTGACCCGTAGGCCTGGGCAAACGGTACGTTTTGCACCCAATTTTATTTCGCTGACAATCAAACTTTTTTACCACAATCAACGTCTGCTTTAAATAAGTCTTCATCACACAAGAACCGCCATGAAAATCAAATTAAGCTGTATTGTACTATCTGCGTATATGTGTCTGTTTATCGGTTTGTTGCACAGCCAAATTGCCACGGCGCAAACACCATTAACCTCAACCTCAGCAAACCCAATTAGCTCACTACTTGACGCTGGTACACATCAAGTAGGCTTCAAATTATTCCACGTTTATGACAAAACCCGTTCGTTCAGCCCAAAATACCACTACTTTGGAGAAAAAACCCATAACCCCAGTGGCCGACCCATGCAAATCTCGATGTGGTACCCGGCCAAGGCAGCTGCCAACCAGACCCCGCTGTCTTATCAAGACTATGTCGGTTACACCGTGTCTGAGGTGAACTTTAATAAAACCTCAACAGCCGACCAGCAACAATTTGTCGAACAAATCATCACCTCAGTAAACAAACCTTATCAGCAGCGATTGCGGCAAATGTATGCGCAACAGGTCAACGCTTACAAAGATGCAACGATGGTCACCGGAGATTTTCCGCTGGTGCTTTATGCACCGCCATTGAACACCCCATCGTATGACAACTTTATTTTGTGCGAATATCTCGCCAGCAAAGGTTATATCGTGCTGGCTGTTGCGGCCAAAGGTGAATATGGCCGCACCCAAAACCCAACAGTAAAAGAGATTCATGTTCAGGCCGATGACTTGGCTTTTTTGTTGCAGTTTGGCCGCGCGCAATCAACAAGTGATCAGGTCGGCACCATAGGATTCAGTGTCGGCGGCCTGTCTAACCTGATTTTTGCCGCAAAAAACCAAGACGTCGACGCCACGGTTTCACTCGATGGATCCATCATGTCACTGGGTTGGTTAGCCGATATCAAATCAAGCCTCTATTACGACCCACCAACATTTAGCAGCAACTTGTTGATGATCGGCAAAAACCTAAAAGACCCCAAACTTAATCCTGCCACGTTTTATGACGAGGTCAGCTATGCCAACAAGGCCTTGGTCCGTTTTGACCATGCGCAGCACGGTTACTTTTCATCAGACAACCTGTTAACCACCTTATTGTTTGACGACAACATGAGCGAAAAAGACAAACAGGCAGGTTATCAATTTTATGCCCAAATGAGCCGTTACGTTGGCGACTTTTTAGACCACTTTTTAAAAGACGGCCCCAAGCTCACCACCCGACCACAAAAAGCCATTGCTCACAGTTTCAGTTATCAAGCGTCTAACGCAAATCCCATCCCGCCAGCCACCATAAGCCCATTGATACTGCAATATGGCTTTGACTACATCGAACCCATCATCAGCGATATTTTGCGTATACAACCCGATTACCTAACACAATTAAGCTGGCGTGACCTGCACGACACAGCCGACCAACTGGCCAAAAACAAGCAGATGACAGGGGCAATCAAAACCTTGTTGTTATCGGCCCGTGCTTTTGAGGGTTGGTATCTTACCCACGTCCGATTGGCCCAGTATTACCAACGAATCAACGACACCCCATCGGCAATCAAACATTACCAACTGGCGTTAAAAGACAATCCAC
>JABSOG010001165.1 GCA_013216025.1 Algicola sp.
CTTATGCGACGAATATGTGTTTTTTTGATGGTTTTATTCTACTGTTTCAATACACTCGCCGAAGGTACTGCGACGCGATTCGAACATTTATCCATTGAAGAGGGTTTATCACAGGTAGCTGGAAACAGCATCATTGAAGATCGTCACGGATTTTTGTGGATCGCCACCCAGGATGGCCTCAATAGATACGATGGATACGATTTCAAAGTCTTTAGGCATGATAGGCAAAACCCAAAATCCATTGCCACCAACTATATTGACTCCCTTTTACTTGATTCAAAAGGCAGAATTTGGATAGGCACCAATGGCAGAGGATTAGAGCTTTTTGATCCTGTTACCGAGATATTCAGCCATTTTCCGCACGACCCAAAAAATCCAAACAGCCTCAGCCATAACAATATCAAATCATTGGCAGAAGATTGTCACGGTAATATTTGGATTGGCACCTACAAAGGCGGATTAAACCGGGTAAATCCCAAAACGATGGAAATCAGCCGATTTAAGCGATCAATTGACGACTCAACGACGTTGAGCCATGACAAAGTCTGGTCAATGCTGGTCGATAGCCAATGTCACTTGTGGCTGGGCACTGGCGGCGGTTTGAATTTGCTAAAACAACATCAATTGTCCAGCGACAAACCACGATTTATCCGCTATATGCACCAACCAAACAACCCCAACAGTATCAGCCACCAGCGCATTTATGCTTTGGCTGAAGACTCGTCTGGCAATGTATGGGCGGGCACTTATAAAGGGCTCGACAAAATAACCCAAAACCCGCAAAACAATCAGATTGACGTAACCCGCTTTGGCCATAAGCCGCAAAGTCAAAACAGCCTGAGCCATCCTTTTGTATGGTCACTGTATATTGACAAAAACCAGACGATTTGGATTGGCACTTCAGGTGGCGGATTAAACCGCTTCGATCAAAAAAGCCAGAATTTCATCCATTATCGGCACGGTTTATCTGATCCAAACAGTATCAGTGGTAACACCATAATGAGCATCTTTGAAGACAGTAAAGGACTTTTATGGTTAGGCACGTTTTCAGGCGGGATCAATAAACTCAACCGGCGCAGGCAAGATTTTAGTCATTTTAAACATCTACCTGATGAACCAGGCAGTTTAAATGACAACCGGGTCAAGGCGATATTCAAAGACCAGCAAGGAATACTGTGGATCGGCACCGACACAGGATTGAATCGATACCATAAAGACACCAAACGTTTCACCCGGTACGAACATCAGGCCGACAAGGCTTCGAGCATTCCCCAACGTGGTATCTTTGCCATTTTCCAAGATAGTCATGGTAAATTTTGGATAGGCACCAACGGTTATGGGCTGTGGACTTTGAATAAAAATACCGGGCAATTTAGCCCATACAAAAAAATAACACACAGCGCTGATGACTCTGTGGGTGGCTGGATACAAATAATACATGAGGACACTTCGGGCGTGTTATGGGTTGGCTCGACTTTAGGCCTGCACAGGTATGACCGCCAAACCGGATTATTTGAAACCATCGAACTCTTCAATCAAGCCAATCCCAAAGCTACGATGGGCCGTGGTATTTATACTATTACGTCAGATAAAAGCGGCAAAATATGGATAGGGACCAAAAACAGTGGTTTAATACAATATGACCCCAAGTCAAAAAGAACCCTGTTTTACATAAACAGTACCACCGATTTATTACCTTACAACACTATTTATGCACTACATAAAACAGCTGGCAACGTCCTGTGGTTGGGCACTGAATTCGGTTTGATTAAATTTGACATCAACAGCGGCAAATACCAGCTGTATGACGAAAAAGATGGTCTTGCCAATAACAGGGTTCAAGATATTATGATCGACAATCAGCACCAGCTTTGGTTGTCTACCAACAAAGGTTTAACCCGCTTCAACCCAAACAGCACAAACCCGCAACAAAGTGCTTTTAAAACCTACACCAGCAACGACGGATTGCAAAGTAACGAATTTTCAACCAACTCTTCGTTCAAGAGCAAAGAGGGTGAACTGTTTTTTGGCGGCATCAATGGTTTTAACCGGTTTTATCCCGAGAATATTAGCCAAGACACACAAGCCCCTGATATTGTACTGACTGACTTTTTACTTGACAATAAATCGGTACCAGTAGGTTCGGTAAACAACATCAAACCGACGCGCTTTACCTTGACCAAAAACATCAACTCAGTTAAGCATATTACCTTGGATCACCATCAAAACCTGCTGACATTTGAGTTTGCTGCCCTGCACTTCACCGACCCGATGAGAAACCAGTATGCTTATAAACTGCAAGGATTGGATTCAAACTGGATTTACACAGACGCCAAACACCGCCGA
>JABSOG010001166.1 GCA_013216025.1 Algicola sp.
ACAATATATGGCCGACAGTGATGATGAAACCTTTGATTATGCCCAGAAAATCATTCTTCATAGCCCGCAACACCTGTTGATTAACCTCAATCGTAATAATGAAACCAGCAATGAAACAAAAAGCGAAAAAAACAGCGAAACCAAAGTGGTTATTGATACCGAATTAACCTTAGATTCTAACCGCTTTGAGCTTGGCGGATTTATTTGTTGTGAGGCAGGCGAAGGTCAAAGTAGTCACTACTACAGTTACGTAAAAATAGAGCAACAATGGTATTTGTGTGATGATTTGAATGTTAAAGAGATAGTGGTCAATGAGTTGCTGGTCGTCGAGCAGAGTCAAGTTGTACTGGTGCTTTATAACGCTATCGCTTGATGCAATTTATAACGGCGATTGATTTCGACAAACGCCGTTATTGATGAAAATGGCGATTATTAAGGGTCTATAAATGCCAATGCATCAGTAATATCGACTGGCCACTGGGCCATTTTATCGAGGCGCTGATTTTTCATTTGGGCTAAACCAATTTTGGGCTGGTTATCTTCTTGCAAATACATGCGGCGCATCTCACTGAGGTAAGACGATGCACCTTTTTGTTGATACAACGACCAATTTTGTTGTTGAAACACCTGACAAGTCGAGTCGATTGCTGGCTCAAATTCATCAGAAGCACAGTAGTAATAAGAATCACTGACTTTTTCGGCGTAACGACGAACAATCAAATCACCATCGTCACCCAACTGCCAACGACCCGCAATCAGCCAAAGCTCCCCTTGTTCAAACTCTACCCGTCCATTTTCATTGAAATCACGGACTTGAACCCACAAAGAACTACCATCTTCGTTAAACTCCACCCATTGAGTGTTCAACGTATTATTATCAGGTGAATCAACACGATATATCCCTGGCAACGATGCCGAATCCCAGCTTAAATCTTCATCTTTGAGCAGGGCAATGCCGGGCTTTACATAATGTTTCAAAGCTCCGTTGATTTGGGTATTAAATTGAACATTAACAAAAGGCGTTGTGCCGCCATTTTCACTCAACACAGCCAAATCAAAAACCCCCTGTGTGGTGTCGTGACCCAAGATCAAATGGCCGTTGTTATCGACTCGCCAAGATACCTCAAACGACTCATCTATTCTCAGGCCCTGCTCATCAACATTGGCAACCGTTAATGTCGCCAAACCGCTAGACAATACCAATTCAACTGATTGACCATATATCACACTATTTAGATCCAAAAATGGAAATGAACTTCTAAACGGCAACGAAATCACATAAGTTTTACCCAACTCAAATAGATTATCGGCATCCACTACGCCCACTTCTTTTACTGCCTTTAAATCTCTTTGGATTGTTTGGCTATAATTTTGGCTATCATCATTGAGACTAACCACATCATAATTGTTGGTAGACACCAACTGAGCTGCCACTGAGGTATCATTGAGCCATTTCATGGTAGAATGGGTCCACCGAACTTCCTCGACAGTACCTTCGTCATCAATTCCCGTCATAATAAGCTCTCCACCGGGCTTAAAATTCAGCTCTAGGCCATTGTCACCCATTAGCCAATTAAAGGGCACATCGAGGCGATTCGAGATCCATTGGCCTGTGCCGTCTTCGCTCAAAGTCATTCGACCTTCATCAAGCCTTTGACTACTAGTAGAAAAATAATATGTGCCGGCCAGCGAACCTCCAGACGGTGTCAATGACGCCAACTCTGTATTTTCAAGCAACGCGGTATCGGTTGTCCAATATAACTGCGAGTCATTTTGGCGCACTGTATTAAGATAATCTTGTACGGCCTGTGCGTCATTCACTAAAGCCCAGGTATCGGCAAACCCTTCGGGCAAATTCAAATAATCGACCGCCCCAGCATTGTCTGTCACCAGCCCAATTGCGTTGGCATAGGGCCTGAGCAACGCACTGTCATAATTTTTCTGTGCCTTGTCG
Source organism: Algicola sp. (assembly GCA_013216025.1). Lineage (GTDB taxonomy): Bacteria > Pseudomonadota > Gammaproteobacteria > Enterobacterales > Alteromonadaceae > JABSOG01. The sequence goes on from JABSOG010001166.1 coordinate 1,955, forward strand.
AACATCGGCTTATCCATGATAACAGCGCCATCATTGGCCGCTTCCATCAAAGCCGTCAATGCCGTACTAAGACCACTGACATTGACCCCTAGCGCTTCATCAAATGTCAGCATATCATCAGCGCCTGCTGCCGCATCAAGCTCGACAACAGATCCGACAATTGACACCAAATTAATCTCATCATTTTGGCTATCAGTTGCCACAGCATAAACAACATAATTATCTTCAGTCCTTAATAAGCTGACATCCGCAATATAATAACCATTGGCATCAACAGACACACTAACAGCAGTGCCCCCGTAATAGAGGATTAAATCGGTGCTGTTAACAGGGCCGACAACCTGTCCAGCAATAGAAAACGAGATAAAATCAGAGACCGGTGGTATAG
>JABSOG010001167.1 GCA_013216025.1 Algicola sp.
GCGCTAAAACAGGATGTGTTCACTGCCGGATAGGCAGCTTAGTAAAAGCTACTTTTTTCTTTGACCAGTAAAAACCCGTTCACTGTCGGATAGGCAGCTCAGAAAGCTTATTTTGAGCGATCAGCTTTTCGCCTGTTGTTCACTGCCGAATAGGCAGCTCAGAAAACTTGTGTCAACGTTACTGTAAGCCTCTGGCAGTTCACTGCCGAATAGGCAGCTGGCAGTTATTTTGATCGAACAGGAATATTTTGCAGCCAAAACATTGTTTGAAATGACTTCGTCATTTATCGTAGCGGGACGCAACTCCTACAGTTTTATCGTAGCGGGACGCAACTCCTACAGTTTTATCGTAGCGGGGACGCAACTCCTACAGTTTGGTTTTCGGTTGATTGGCATGTTGTCTCGATAGCTTGGTTTAGTTACGATCTTCGCAGGTGTGTGGATTAAAGAAATCTTTTTCTTACCAAGGCAGCGCGTATAATGCCTGCATTAACCACTTTCATTTGACTCTATTTAAATGCCCCAAAAAATACTGCTACGCTGCGTCAGCTTGCTCATTGCCGTTTTCACATTGGTCAATTGTACGACCACTCAATCAAAAGGTCAGAAGGGCAAATATAGTGATGAACTGAGTTTAGATGAGATGATCTTTTTGGCTGAAACCGGACATGACAAAGCGCAACATGCGCTGTGTTACCGCTACAAATATGGCAACGATGGCGCCCCAAAAGATCTGGCGAAGGCTTTCAAGTGGTGTCAAATACAAGCTAAAAAGGGCAATAACAGATCACAAACACTACTTGGCGAAATGTATTACAACGGTGAGTATGTAGCGCAAGACAATACTGAGGCATTGCACTGGTATACGCTAGCGGCAACGAATGAACATGTTTTTGCAATGTTCATGGTCTATTACATGTATCGTTTTGAATATGACACCACGTATGACTTGAAAAAGGCTGCATTTTGGTTACAACAGGCACAGAAGTTTGGGCAGCCTGATTTGCTGAATTCAAAACCCGACAACCTAATCGATTGCGCTTCATTTGACATTAACGGGGCCGCTTATGGAACTTATCTCGTAGATGAGCATGACCAATGGACCCTTGTTGAGCGTTCTATGAGTGTCAAAATCAAACAAGGCATCACATTTGGTCTTAAATTAGATTTGATGACCAAAGAGAGTCTTAACCAGAACTTGCAAAACTTTACGCCATTAAAGGTGCGCTGGACCCACCCGCCATTAACCAATCCTCAAACCAACAGTACATCCAGTTCGTCTCAAGGTTGGGAGGAAATTGATTTTCAAAATGCCAGCTCACCTTTTTATGTCGGTTACGAATTGACTCATCGGTGGGAAATGCAGCCTGGGCAGTGGACCGTTGAATTGTTCTGTGACGACAATTTGATGTTCACGCAAAACTTTGAATTGGTGGATTAGGGTCATTTACATTAGCTGAGCATCGCACTCCAATGCCATTAAGCTAGTGCCCGTCCAGAAACACCGTTTCTATCTGGCAATTGTCAGGACGGGTGCTACGCAAGCGTAGTCGTAAAGCTTACGTTTCAGTAAGTTAGCGGTTTTCATCCGGTCAAGCCGGCTGCCGCGCTCGCGCAAAGTTGGCGTTTTAGGATGGACACTAGCTAAGCCCGTACGGCATAAAATCACAAAAGTAGCGCGCACGGCATGCGCGCTACAAACAGTGAATTTTGTTATACCACCGATATTAAAGATCCATAAAATGAGTGTGACGCCCATTTTCTTGATAGTGTTTGGTATCTACACGGTTGCCTTTGGTCGTTGTGCCATCGCTGTTGGTGCCCCATGCAACAAATTTGCTGTAGGATATATTTTTGGTTTGGCTCTTTTTCTCGCCGGCTCTAATCCATATTTTGGTTCTTAGTTGCACTTCATTATCGCCACTTTCTGCCAGTGCTGCGCTTACTTTGGCGCCAATAGAGCCAGGAGCAAGCGTAACAATATGATACTCATTAACTTTTAAATCGCCCGTTTTGGTGGTTGACCACATGTTGTCGCCATCTACGCGAAGGTAAAATTTTACTTTGTCGACTGTGTAGCCGCCGCAGTTTTGATACCCCAACACAATATTGCCACCTGCATTCAATTTGGCGTCCAATGCGTCATAGAAATCGTCCTTATTGCCGCTGCCGCAGGCGCCGGCAAGCGCAACATTGCTGAAAGTTAATGAAAATAGCGGCACTAACAAAAATTTTGCTGCACTTTTTGTGTTCAAATTGAAATTCATATGGTTCACCTTTTTATTTGATATCCGTTCTTGGAAGTCATTCGGCAGGCATATTAATGTATTCGTCAGATG
>JABSOG010001168.1 GCA_013216025.1 Algicola sp.
CAGCTGAGTTATGCACAGCTCAACAGTCAGGCCAACCAGTTGGCCCATTACCTTATTGATGTCAGGCAGAATAAACCCGATAAACTGGTCGGCATTGTTGTTGAACGCTCGTTGTCGATGGTGGTGGGGATACTGGCGATACTCAAAGCCGGGGGCGCTTATGTGCCGCTGGACCCCGGTCTTCCGCAAGCTCGGTTGGCTTTCATGCTCGAAGATGCCGGCTTGTCAACGGTGTTGATACCCAATCACTTGCGGGTCGAAACGCCCGTCAGTCAGGCACAGGCCGTGTGTTTTGCCGATAAACCGATGCAGGGCGAACTGGCCAAACAGTCATCAGCCAACCCACAACAGGTTAATATCACGCCAGATCATCTGGCTTATGTGATTTATACGTCGGGGTCGACGGGGCAGCCCAAAGGGGTATTGATTGAACATGCCAGTGTGCTGAATTTGGCCTTCAATTTGCAAACGCTCGATCTTTGTCACCCGCCGGGCTGCTGGGGTTGGTTTGCCTCGTTTTCGTTTGACGCCTCGGTGCAGGGATTGACTCAATTGGCATTTGGCCACCGGCTGGAGATTATCACTGAAAAACAAAAACGTGATCCACTGTTGTTAACCGATTCGTTAAGTCAGCTTAGTGTGATTGATTGTACGCCTATGATGGTTGAATCGTGGTTGTCATCAGGGCTTGGCGCGCAGTTGCCCAACCTCATTATTGGTGGCGAAGCGATAAGCCCGCAATTGTGGTCTGCCTTGTGTGAGTGGCAAGAAAAATATCATAAAAAGGCCATTAACGTCTATGGTCCAACCGAATGTACAGTCGATTCCCATTGGTGCCTGATCACCGGTGAAACACCGCATATTGGCAAGGTGTTATCTAATGTGCAGGCTTTTGTGTTAAATGAAGCCGGTGCTTTGGCTGTGCCGGGGGTATCCGGTGAACTGCATATTGGTGGGCCGGGTCTTGCCCGAAGTTACTTGAACCAGCCTGAGTTAACCGCACAAAAATTTATCAACAATCCTTTTTATAACAAAGATGACCTCAACAGCAGTGAACGGCTGTATAAAACCGGTGATTTGGTGCGCTATTTGCCCGATGGCAATCTGGCGTTTATCGGACGAATCGATCATCAGGTCAAAATTCGTGGATTCAGAATTGAATTGGGTGAAATAGAAAACACCTTGGCCGGGCACCCACAGGTAAAAGATGTGTTGCTGATGGTCAATGATACCGCCGGTGACAAACGGTTGGTCGCCTATGTGGTGACAGATACACCCCCAAGCGAAGCGCAACAGGCTTTGAGCGCACAATTACGAGAGTACCTGAACGACACCTTGCCAGAGTACATGATCCCGTCGGCGTTTGTGTTGCTTGACCAACTCCCTTTGACCGCCAACGGCAAAGTCGACCGCAAAGCGTTGCCTGAGCCAGATATGACCGGCCAACAGGCAGTTTATGTGGCACCGGGTACTGATATTGAAAAAACGGTTTGCGATATTTGGCAACACGTTTTGGGCATTGCGCAACTGGGGCTTAACGATCACTTTTTTGAACTGGGGGGACATTCTTTACTGGCGATGAAAATGGTCGCTTTGGCTGGTCAAAAACTGAATATCAACATACCGGTAAAAGTGTTGTTTGATGCACCTGTGTTAGCCGGGTTCAGCGCAACGTTATTACAACTTGAAGGGGCTGCGTATCCTGCCATCGTCAAGTGTGCGCGCGATGAGGCGTTATTGAGCTCATATGCACAACAGCGGTTGTGGTTGATAGACCAGATCGACGGCGCCAGTGCCCATTATAATATTCCCGGTGGGTTTCATTTGGCCGGTGAACTTAACCTTGATGCGCTTAATAGCGCTTTTGCCACCATCATTGAACGCCATGAGAGCCTGCGCACCCGTTTTGTGCAAAACGATGACGGCCAGTTAATCCAGGTCATTCAACACGGGGCTGATTTTGAGCTCCCCCTGACAGACTACTCAGCATTGGCAGTGGGTGAACGCGACAACGCTTTGGCCCAATCGGTTACACAAGAAGCGGGCCGCGAATTTGATTTGAGCCAGGACTTGATGATCCGGGGGCAACTCATCAAGCTGGCCACCGACCAGTACGTTTTGTTGGTGACGATGCATCATATCGCCGCTGACGGTTGGTCGATGTCGATATTGATCAATGAGTTAAGTGCTTTGTATAGTGCTTACAGTCAGGGCGAAGACAACCCTTTGGCGGCGTTAGGCATTCAATATGCCGATTATGCTCATTGGCAGCGCAGTGGCTTGGTGGGTGAGGTGTTAACCAGCCAAATGGACTATTGGACAACGCAGTTGG
>JABSOG010000116.1 GCA_013216025.1 Algicola sp.
TTGCTGATAAAGTGCGGGGTTTCGGTCTGAATGGATACGCCCATTCTTGATACCTTGCCTGTGTTTTGCAGTGCTTGGCGAATGTCTGTATTGAGCGTGGCAATGTCTTTTTTGGTATTCGCTAATACCTGGACGTTATCTGTGTTACTCATTGCGGCAATGGATTGCGCAATCGACTTACTCTCTTGGTTTGGCGCTTGGTGGAGTCTTACTTGCGACTCACTTTCTTTGTTGTTCACCCAGTTCACGCTGTTCACGTTGCCTTTTTGGTACAGCGTCATGGCAGAGTTGGCGTTCATGCCTTGGCGTGATGATGTATGGTTAAGGTAAACCACTTTGCTTTTGGTGGCTTTGGCTTTTTCGGAGATGGACTGTAAGTGGGCTAAAGATAGCTTGTTGGCATTCTCAACAACCCATAAGTCTTTCGATGTGTGCAAACTGTCTTTGTTGGTTAAAAAGGCGTTCACGTTACTTACCGACTCCTCCCTAAAGAGGTTATTCACCCATTGCATCGGCGTGAAACTTTGGTGCTTGGTGTCCTGCTTGGTTTCTTTAAGCGATTTAGCATCATTGGTAATGAAGTGAACGCGACTACCGCTATTCGTTGCTACGTGTTGTAGATTCGCAGTGATTTGTTTACTGTGACCAAATAGGTTAACCACATTAAACTGCTTGTTTGAGGTTAATAGGTCGGTTATTTTTTGTTTGTTGCTTGCGTCTAAGTTTAAGTTGTTAAGCGCTTTGGGGTTAACCGTGATAGGCACACTGCGATTATGCCCCTTGGTGGTGTTAATGATTTCTTTTTCTTTATCGACCATGTTTTGCGTGGTGAACTTGGTGGCCTTTTCATCAAGGGGAATTAATGCCCCTGATTTAATTTGGTTATCAATTTCCGCTTTCACGTTTTCAATATCGACCACTTCCCCTTTAGAAAACTCACTTACCGCTAAGGTAATTATTTTTTCATAAGTCAGAAAAGCGTTGCTTTGGCTTAAATGCGCAATCGTTCGGTCGATGCTTTGTGTTGCGGCCTTTGTTTGTTCGCTTGTTGGTTGTTTAGATCCGGGGGATTTGTCGTAAGTGACGGTAATTATCTTGGTTAAATCCACGCCTTGTTCGCGCGTTTTATCCTGCCAACTCGCGGTTAATTCGGTTTCATCCGTGTGCGTTTTTTCTTGGCGGGTATTCTTTGCGGCTAAGTCTCGCGTTTTTTGAGTGTCCACACCGAGTTCCGCTATTTTTTCTTTTATCTGCTGTGAGCGTGTTGAAAAACTTTGGCGCAGTGTCTCTGGCACTTCTTTGAGTTCAAACATGCCATTGCCGACACTTTTTGGCGTATAACCTAAATCTTGATCTAATTTGGCATAGGTACTCTGGTAGAGTGCAGTGTAATACTTTTGGTCGCGATATATTCTTTCTGATGTGCCGTTGATTTCATCACCAGATTGTTTCATACAACTCGCTAGCGCTCTTAACTTACCGTCACTACCTCTCGTCATGTTCGGCATCAAAACGTGCGTGTGCAAATTGGGTTCACCAGCTCGACTAGTTTTGTGCGTGACCAGCCCAAAGAGCAAGTTTTCGGTGTTTTCAAATTCAGTTTTGTGGGTGTCTGGATTGGTGACTTTAACTTGAGCGGTGTCTTTTTCTAACTGCTTTAAGGTATATTTTACAGCTTTGATGTGCGCGTCTATCAAGCGAGTGTCACCGCCGACAAGGGCTAGGATACTGGCTGATTTAGGGGCTGAGAACGTTAAATCAAACCCGCTTTTGTGTTTTTCACGGCGACCATGCACTATTTCACCTTGCAGTTCACCTGATAATACCGATTTTAGTGTGTTGTCATCGATAGCTTTACCTGACAATCCTTGTTCATCCGCTAATTTACCGAACCATTGTGTATTAGACTCGTTTGATTTTTCTTTTAAATAGTAATTCTCATCGTCTTTTTTTAACTCAACATCGTTTATGTTCAATGATTTTTCATCATTGAGATAATAATTGGTGGCGTTTGATGCGCTGGCAATTGGGTTTATTGATAACATGGTGCTCCTAGAATGACAATTTTTGCCATGAGATTATCGAATGTTGATATATCGTGAATACGAAAGATGAAGCAATAAGTATTACCTAGTAATACTTATTGCTTGTTTGTTGGGGCTTGATACGCAACTGCTACGGGTTATGACTTGTTGCGTTGTGAAAATCGATTGTTGAGTATTGGACAGATGCGGTTACGCAGCTATTTGCACAAGGCATAATCAAAACTGTGTCCGTCACCTCGTTTTTTGAGTCCCAGTTAATTTGGCAAAAATCAAAGTGAAATGTCTCCTTTGTGACCTTGGATGTCGCGGTTAATTCTTGGCTGGAAATGGCTGACTGAACGACACGTAATGCGTTGTTATCCATATCTACCCCCTGCTTTTGTGTGCTATTCGATTTCAAAGTCTTTTTCTTGAAGGTTATTATTTATATCGGCTTGCCAATCGTCATATTGTTCATTTTGTTTCCGTTGTTCATTTTTCTGTTTGTCGCTTTTTTCTTGCGTTTCAGCTTCCTGTCTAACGGGATTGTGTAGCGCATCCTTTAAATTATTGGCCTCAAGCTCTAGCTCTTCTTGATTTTCGAAATTACCCTCTTGCGCCGCGATCAGTATCTTTTGGGTCTTACTGTCAACGCCACGTAACGCCCGCATTTCAGCGTGGGCTATATGGTTGTAGATAGTCTTCATTTCCGCTGATATTTTGTAGTTCCGTTTGATAAATGACGGGGAAATATCTTTCATCTTGTCGAATTTTAAATCTAAGCGCGTCACAAGGTTGCACTGCGGTGTTCTCAACCAACACTGTAAGTCATCAAGGGTTTGTATCTCTGATAATGAAACAACCGGTCTTGTGATGGGCTGGTGTCCGAGCGACACACCGTCACGCATGGCATGAGCGCCATAAGAGTAATTCTCGTTGCTAATATCAACATCTTGTTCCCCTAAATCATGGGATGATATTTTTGCCATTTCCGCAGACGGCGCTCTAAAGTAAAAACGGGTATTGAGTAAATCAAACATTTCATCTGCGGCATGTTTACCGTATGTTTTTAATAACTGTGCGTAAGACTGAATACCAACCACGTAACAACCCCCAAACTTGCGTACTTCGGCAATGATGCTGCCTAATTCGGGTAGTTTGTGCAAACTTGGCATTTCATCCATGATCACCCAAATTCGGCGGTCTGGGTTTGCGTCTAATCCCAAAATTGCATTTGAGGCAATGGCTAACCACATTGAAATAAGCGGTCTGAGTGACGCGTGTTGTTGGGCGTTACTGGATAAGAACAAGAAGCCTTTTTGTTTGTCATCTTGCACCCAATCTTGTATTGAAAATTCAGGGCGTAACAGTTTTCCCGCCTCGTTTCTATCATCTAGCCCTTCTAAAAATCGCAATGCTTTGATGTACGTTGCCAGTACCGATTTAATGGATATCGCCGTTTTTTCAATTTTATCGGATACCAGTGCCGATGCCTCTGTGCCCTTTAAAAAAGCCCCTAATGTTTCTAGTTCTGAGGTAAGCATGACGTGCAATAATCTTGCTGTGGTCGATTCCTTGTCATCGTTCATCATTTGAAACGCAGCACTGGCAAAAATGGTTCTTGCCGACTCAACCCAGAAAGGATCGCCATCGCCGTGTTGCGGAATGAGCGCCGCCGCCATACTCTCAAAATCAGGTGCTTCTTTGGCATCGCACCACACATTCCAGTTTGCACAGCGTTTGTCGAACGGGTTGAGTATTATGTCCTTGCTTGGGTCGTAGAATTTACTGACAAAGGTACACCCTTTATCGTAAATAATGGCCTTGTCGCCTCGCGCTCTTATCCAGGTAATAAGCTTGCGCATCGCAACTGACTTCCCCGAACCTGTAGTGCCGTCAATTAACATGTGTTGCACTTCAAAATCCTGTTTAAATAAACGGTGGCCATCAATGGCAAACGATGAAACCTTACCCTTGCTCTTCAATACTTTGGTAATAGCGGCTGGCTCCGCTTTTAAAATGCCCCGGATGAAATGGTCTTCTGTTTGCTGGTCGCCCTTTTTTCTAAAGTAACGCATTGCAATGATTAAAATGGCAATGCCCGCAAGGGTTGAGAATAAAAAGTTAAGCTGTATTTGCTGCCAAAAATTATCGCTTAAGGTCAGTAATGTCTTATTTTGCAGTTGATTACCCAAGGTGCCAACGTGCGTTACCCCTTCCCATGTTGAGTCGATCTTAGTATCAAGCGGTTTCCCCCATTTAAGCATGAAATTGTTTCTTGCCATGAGGTAGAGTGCGTTAAAGGTATTGAGTGGCGTTGTGATATAAGTGACTATCATGGTGGCTGCCAATACCGCAAACGCTATCCATTTTGCTAATGCGGTGTTGATTTGAAAAAACATGTGGAGGTTGTGAAACGTGATCTGCCCTCCGCGCGTAAAATTGCTGTTTTTGGGTCTTTTATCCGAGTGCATGTGGTGTCCTTATTGATTTTTGGGTGTGAAAAAGGCGCAAGGTTATTACTTCCCTGCGCCCTTTTTAAACGGTGTTACGTGAGTGGTGTTAGTTGATGTAAATATCTAAAAGCTCAGGGACTTTTAACTGATATTGTTTTCCGAAAACATCGCGAATGTCAGGCACAGGAACATAGTCGATATCACTGTCACACTTAAATTGCTCTTGCAGTTCGTATACGATCACAGACAACATCGGGACATTCGCCCCTGTGTAACTTTCGTAAAACGCGGGTTTGATGTTATACATCTTGTCCAAAATGCGCGGAAAAAGCTTTTTATTATCCCTGCGGCTGTAAGAGCTTAATGTGGATAAATCACTGCCTTTTGCGCAAAACCATGTGAAGCGATTTTTATCAGGGCCATTGCCGATATATGAACGAACCTCTGGTTTGCTGTTTTGTTCATAGATACCACGCATAAATGAATTACTTCTACCTAATCCGTCTTGCGCCCCAAGTAAGAATGCGTCAAAGCGTCTTTTTCTTAATGAGTCAGGCGCGTCACGCAGTTCAAGGTAATCAGCCATTGTCGAAATTGTTTTGTAATACTCGCGCAGCGGCACTGCATTTGGATCTGTTATCGCCAATGGCGGGGTTTGTATGACTTTGGTTTCTTTCCAGTCACCATAAGGTTCAACTGGCTCAAACGGTTTAATTTCTTCTGGTGGTTTACATTCGTATTTCCTTGCGATCTCATCAAAACCCATCCACGTCATAATGCGATAGACCCCGTGTCCATCAGACCACCAACGCGCTTTTTTATACACATCTATGGTGGCATTTAGGAGTAATTCAGGGTGCAATTTCGGTGATAGGGCGTACTCGTCAGGTAAACACAAAAAGCTGTCCTGATAGCCTGTCGGATTACTTAAGTTAAAGCTATCTTGCATTTTCTTGTGTATTTCCATTGCGCTTTGCATCCCTTGGAAATACGCATCCAACACCGCCTTTTCAGGGGTGTTTCGTGATTGCGCATTCTCAAGAAAGTAATACAGGCGGCGTACGTCTTTCTTGTCGAATGCTCTTCTTTCTTCGTATGTGTATTTTGTGCGAGTCGGGTGCGTGGTGAAATCTGCCGCTTGCACGCCCGTTGTCATTAAACACATTAAGAGTAGAAATTGTTTCATTTTACACCTGTATATAAACCAATGATCATACAACCAGTATAGCATTTTATAGATGGGTAAACCCTTCTTATATCACGGTTTTACATTCCTTTTTAAGTAATTTAAAGCCGTGTTACCCCTCCTTTTTACTTAACCCTATTTGTTTAGATTATTGATTGCATCGTACTCAGAATATCGTGGTGCTGGAATTTTAGGTGGGTTAATTTCGTGTTTGACCTCTGCTTTAAGCGCTGCGTTATCTAATGGTTTGTTTAGGGCTTCCCGCTGTTCATGGATGTCATTTTCGGTGGTGTTGATGCGTGAATTGACCTTGTTTACCTGTGCGTCATGCTGGCCTTGGTTGAAAAGCAGTGACTCGCCACTTTTCGACTTATCTGAGAAGTAAGACACGAAATCGCCCACCGCCTCTGTGTGCGCGTCATTTTGCGCTTGGGTTAGTTGTGGTGACGGCGTTTGGTTGTATCTGTCATCCATGTTTTTTGGGGTTGGCATGGCCTCTTCAAGTACAGCCAGTTTAAAGGCATCGCTGCGCTGGAAATCAGCCAAGTAATCATCCCTTTTTTCTTTGTGCTCCCCGTCTTGCGCTGTGAGGATGTTTTTAATTTTTTCAGCTTTGTCTTCTTCGCTCATATTGTTTGATGAAGTGTTATTAACGTTTTTTGTCACAAAACGCTGGAAATCATCAATGAGGTTTTCACCGATAGAGAATGAGCCAGAGCGGGAATCGTTAAGGGCGGTCGCGAGACTTTCAGTTTTGGCGTAACTTTGATTCGCGGTTTGTGTTTGTTGTTTGGTCATGTTCCAATTACCCCCAAAGTCACGCGCATTTTGCAGTAGTTCGGAGTTGCCGCTGCTGGCATCCGTTCTGACTGCGGCATCACTGACCATGTTTGCACCGTCACGATATTGCAGCAAGGCGGTTTTAGTTTCTTGTTCTTGGGTACTGTTCATGTTTGAGAATCGTTCACTGTCGTCACTGCTCCATTTTGTTGAGGCGGAAGCGGATACTTTACCTAAACTAAACATATCTCCTGTGCCAATGCTGCCATCGATACCCGCTGATGTACTGTGCAAGTAAGATTGCGCCTCCTCTTTTGAAAATCCCGTGCTTTTCATTACAGATGTGACGGCGCTATCCATCATATCCACGCCTTTGTTGGTGTTGACCGATTCGCTTGAGCCGTAACTGGTGTTGTTGCTCTTGCTGTCTGTGCTTGTTTTACTTAAGCGGTCACCCATTGATACACCCGCGCTCGTTGTTTCACTGAGTTGCGCCATCTGTTGATTGGATATTGCTTGCTGCTCTGTGTGCGCGGTGTTGATTGTTTGGCTTACTTGGTCATTACTTGCGATAGAGTAGCCAAGGTTTGAGTACGTGCCTTGCGCATCATAGACTTTGTTACCATTGCCGTATTCGGTGGTGTTAACCCCGTCTCGCCCAAGTGTGGAGGACATACCTGTTCCCTCTCTGTTGAGTAACGTATCATCTCGTTTGTTGGCGCTTAAATTGTTGTAGCTTTGATTGTCCACGCGCATATTACCGAAATCTAAATCACCACTGGATGCGGCGGCGGATGTTCTGGCGTTGGTGGAGTTAATCATGCCTGAAATCTGGTAACTGAGGTTTGACATAACCGCTGACCCGCCTTTCATTATCGCGCCGGCTAAAAATGGGATGGACATCGTTAGATACCCTGCAATAAGAGCGAATCGGGTGTGCATTTCATCCAATGCATTGATGTTTGATAGTGATACCCCATTCATTATATCGGTGATGCCTGATGTTGTCTGTGATAGCCCCATTGTCATAATGAAATTCAAAAAGGCAAACAACGCAGGCCATATTGCCAGTGTTGCGAATGTTTTTATGTAGTTTGTGAGAACAGGCATGAACATGCCTGGCAACATCATCACCACCGCTATTAAGATGCTTGAACAGGTGAAGAGTAAAAACAAGATGGTGTGCATCATCGGGATAAACTCTTTCGCTTGCATTGCAATGCTCGCCCACATCGATGTGGTTTGTGTTTTGTTTTGGGTGTACGCGTAATTTAATGCGCCGCCTGTCCCGCCTAAGTTGGTGATGCTGTTGCGCATGGCGTTAATCGCCATATTCTGCTTGGTAATGTCAGAGGCGCTTTTGCTGATGCTAGCATAGCGTCTGTAAGCGTCCTGTATTGATGCGTTAAGCAATGGCTTTCTGGTCAGGTAATCCTCGCCGTAAATGATTTGCGCTTGTCTATCAAGATTGACTTTGGATAGCACCTCAAACTCTTTCTCAATGAGGGGCGCTGCGTCTTTACAGGTTTTATAGTTGTTTTTGCTGATGTACATGCCGCGAAGGGGGGACATTTTGTGATTTCTTAGAAACCCCCATACATCGGATGTATCAAGCAGTTGTTTCCATGTGTACTTTTCGTTGATGGTGATATCGCGCTTGATGCAGTTCATAAAGAAATCGCTCCATCTGCGCTGGGCTTCGGCTGATGCAGGAATACTCTTGCTTGATAGTTTGAAGAGGGCAGAGCCAAAGGTCATGCCTGTTTTACCGTACTCTTCTGTGCCGGTTAAATCGGTATTAAAAACGGCCTCAACTTCATTGGTAAAACCATACATCATACTGGTTGCGAAATAGGTTGGTAGCGCGACCAAAAACGGCACATTACCAACGCTTTTCACCTTGCCTGCTGTTAAATCGATTACCTGCATGGTGGCCTTGGTATTGATAAGCAGCAAGGGGGCCAGTAGGAAAATCGCCGCCCACTTATACAAATGAGAAGGGTTTCGGGTGAGAAAGAACATTGCTGTCGTAATGACCACTGATATCATGGCGCTCATTGACAGTAAGCTTGCAAAAGAGGTTGTGTCAAAGAAGGTTGCCACGGCGTTAAGCACTGCGGCGACCGTATCCCCGTTACTGTAGGTGTAATATTCCAATTGTGTTGCCATGATTAATCCTTGTTGTTTTTTTATCCTGCACTGCTACATCTGGACGTTTGCCATTATTCGCTTTTAACTCGTCGGGGTAGCAGGTGCTTAGTGGTGCAATCGGTTAAAATTCCAGGTTAGCATTGAGGCTTTCAGAGACACCTGCATTGATTATTTTTTGCTGATTTCTTGCGTTTTCAATAATCTTGTCGATAGCGAGTTTGTCTGCGGTTGCTTCTCTGCCGAGTTTTTTTACATAGTCCGAAGCCCTGTTAATGGCATCGAGCATTTTCTTCACATCGCTTGGGTCAACCGCCGTATTTTGAATGGCATCTTTCGCCATTGCTAAACTTCTGTTTAAGTAGCGGCTGAGTAATTCGGTCGCAATTAATTTGCCGTAGGCATCGGTATCTATCATCAGTTTTCTTTCTGCGTGACTGAGGGTTATATTTAAAACGGGCATTTTGGTGAAGGTGACAAACTTTTGCTCTGGGACTGACAATGCGTCATCGGCCATTACCTTGGTGTGCAGGGCTTCTAGCTTTGTAACGAGGCGTGATTGCAAGCCATTGCTGGGAGTGATAGTGACGTCCGTTTTGGTCGGTTTGAGGCATTTCTTTTCATCGCGATTATCGCAACTGTATGTCTGAGCTTTACCGCCTGTTAAGAGTGTGTCTATCATTTCATCGTTATTGGTCAGCAGTGACGGGTAGTAAGTGGATTTGCCTTGTGCGCCGTACACCACCGTCCCAGTCAACGACATCATAAACTCAGCCAGTGACTTATCGCTTGATAGTGCTGGCTCCTTAAGTAATGCGTCCCACATAATGTTGTGGTTGGTTTTGGTCATATCTTTTAAAGCTTCATCGCTTCGTGCGTTTTTAAGCTGTCCAGCAGCTTGCCCTCCCGCGCCACAGCCTTGTCTTGCTCCCACCCAATCAGAAAACGCATTGTCTTGTGTTCCTTTCGTTGAGCAAATCGTCTTTTGCACATCCGCACTTGCAAACGCCCCAAGCCCTTCAACAGTCGCTTGCGCGGATTCACAGGAGTTGATGGACTGGTTGAGCCATTTATCGCTTATTGTTTGGAGTTTGTCTAAATTTGATTTGATTTGGGGTGCCCATGTTTGCAGGGCGAGATTAACCGCAAAAGGTGCGGCGTTTGCAATGACCGCTTTACCAAATTGCACAAGCTGGTCTGCATTAATGTGACTAAAACCACCCATAAACGCATCGATACCGCCACACCCCATGCTTATTGATGGTGCGGTGAATTGAAGGGGGGTTAGTGTCATTATTTTTGAGCGAACAAACAAGCTGCCGCCATTGTAATAATTGGCTGTCTGACCCTTAAAGGTACTGGGGTTAGTTATATTCGCGTTGTAGCCTAAATCATTAAAAAAAGTATTTAGAGACGTGTTCACGCCCCCTGCAAGTACTATTGGCGACAGTGTTATGGATGCGGATAGTGTCACTACTTTCAAGAGGTAAGCTAAGTTATGCACAGATTTTGTGGATAAGCTGGGGGTGATTATTTTCATCATTCCAGCGCCTCTAGAAGTTTATGGTCATTCATAATGCGGGTGAAAGTTTCTTGTAACTGATAGCTCGATACATCACCGATACTCACCTTCGCGTATTTTCGCGTATTGACGTTAACCAAGAAGGTTGCGGGTACGGTAATGTTGCTCGGATCGCTAAAGAACTGCTGCGCAATGTCTGGTGTTGATGGAATGGGTGACTGGTAATCGGGCGTTCCTTTGCCATCAAGCGTAAACGCATAGGTGAATAAGTTATTTTGTTTGGCGAACGCTTTAAATTTCGGTGCGAATTTACGGCAATATCCGCAATCACTACGGAAGAAATAAACCATCGCATATTGACCGTTCATCCGTGTGGGCTGCTCACTTGCATTTGCACTGTGAAACCCACCAAGGCAAAACATGACGAGGGTGAGTAGTAGACTTGCTGTTGCATGTTTCATTGTTGTTTTCATTTGTCGCTACTCTTTGTTGTTAAATTGCCGGACGTTGGTTGTGGGCGAACTGGTATCGTCAATGCTGAAACGAGTAGGCACCATGCCAACGCGTGAGGTATGCGGGTGCTATCCAGCTCGCCCGTAAAGTAGGTGGCTAACATGACGAAAGTGATACTTAGTGCGTAAAAAGGAATTGAAAATGGTCTTTGCGCCGGTTTTCTTTGCAACCAAAATTTGAATGCGGTCAGCGCGGCTGTAATGATAAGCGCCACGACAATGTGTTGATAACCAAGTGCTGCTGTTGCGCCGTTCAATTGAATTAAGCAAAGTGATGCCAATATTGCTAGTGGTGCTAGGATATTGACGGGGTTAATTGCGTTCATTCTTCTTGTAAGTGTTTTCATGCGTTACTGTCCTTTATTGTGAGGTTGCCTTGGCGCGTCTGATTGCTTGATTTGGTTTCCGTTAGCTGAGTGGGTATCGCCCATATAGCAATCGCAAAAGCAAAAAAGCTAAGGGCTGAATTTTGTATTTTGGGTTCAACATAATAAATCGCCAAAAGGGATGTAAGGGTTAAACCCAAGGTAATAAGTGTGAAGTTTTTTGTTTTTAACAGGCCAATCTTAACGAGCATGATAAATGAGGTTGCTATAATGGCCTTGACTGCAAGCAGGTAGGTAAAGGTGTTTATCGATGCACCCTCAAGCTCAAATATGTACATCGCTGCCAATATTCCTAACGTGGTAAATACATTCTCAGGTTGACTGAGTAGGGCTTTGATTCGATCTTTCATTGTGTAATTCCTAAGCAGTGGGTTAAAAGTCTGATTCTTGATAATCGGTGGCCACGTTGTAGAACCGACCGAGTAAGTCTTCTGTGGCAATAAAACCATAAACAAGTGGCTTCATTTCTTGTGTTTTTGGATTCACCAAAATTAAAGCCGGTGTGTAAGGTACTTGTAGGTTTTTTTCATCCGCTATATTGTTATCGATACTCTTTATCTCAACGCTGTCTTTGGTGATGCCGAGTAGTTCAATGCCGTGGGTATTGGCAAAACGCTGTATCGATGGCGCAAGCTTTTGACTGATTGGGTCTTTGCCCTCATAGATGAAAAAGAACCCCCACCCCTCGCTGACCATTTGTTTTACTGCCTGGACTTTCTTTTCTCGCTCAAGTAACAGGTATGTGCTTCTCGCCGCTTGCTCGACTGGGCGGTCTTTGATGTACGATAAATCAGGATTCTCAAGTAACACTTGCTTAAATGTCATGCCTGTTTGACTGCTTTGATTTGAGACGTATTGATTAAATCGCATCAAACGCGCTTGTTTTTCCTTGTTCTTTGGGTCGATAGTTGCGGCGGCTGTCACCTCTTTGTGTTCTTTTTGGAACCACGCAAGCTGCTCTGTTGCGCTTAATGTTCTTGTTACCGTGTTATGTTGTGGCGGTTTCTTTTGTTTTTTCACCTTCGTTTTTTTGGGATCGTCATACCAGCGCCACCCATGAGGGGCACTGCTTGCCTGCGTGGATGGTGAAAGCAAAACCATGAGCATGACGGCCAGCATTACCCCGATGAATAAGCGTGTCCCTTTTATTGAGCGTGTTATTTGTAATAGTTTGCTATTTTTCATAGGTGCTCTGTATCCTCGCCTTGATTTCATCCATGTTGGGTAGATTTGTGTTGTTTTGCATATCACCGTAGAAGTCCTTAAAGTCGATTTTACTAAAGTCCATTTGCTGCATTTCTTCGGGGGTTATTGCACTGCAGTCAGGTTTTTTGGCAGAGCCAAACCCCCTGCCTATCTGCGGCCTGCCTTGCTCTTGGATGATACGAGCCAATTTGCTGTCAAAGACGCAATAGCTTCTTTTTTTTCGGATGCAAGCGCCAAGCACTTTCTTTGCGCAATATGAGCCGAGGGGGATTGTGAGTTGTTCTTCTTGGGCTGCGCCCAATGCTTTTTCTTCACTGCTGCAAGAGGTCACGTTGATATCCGTTCCCCACCCGCCGTCTTTACAACAATTGGCTATCCCTGCAATCTTGATGGTGCATCGCTGGTTTTTACCTGTGAAGATCAATGGCGGGTCAGTGATATCTTCAGCCGCTTTTGATACGGCGGCTAACATCGATGCGGCTTTGCTAAAGTCTTGGCTTTGGGTTGGGGTCGGTTCATAGCAATCACCTTCAAGGCAAAATGAGGTTTCACCACAAATAAGTGCATTTTCTTTGCATGTTTTAACATTAAATTTCTGTGTCACAGCCCACTCAATGCATACTCCCATTAACATGGATTTGCATGTGCGAGACACTTCCTCCACGTCAGGCGATTTATCACAGGTGTCATCGGTATCACAAAGGTATGTTTTTTGATATTTCCAGCAAGGGAGGTATAAAGAGGCATTTCCTAACATCCTAACTCCCGCACCTTCGATGCAGGTACGTGATACTTGTGAGCATGATGGAAGTACGGTAGAGCAGTTGTTAGTCCATTTTGCTTTTGCTTTTTGAATTTTCCATTTAACTGTTATGGTTGGGCTACTATACATACCCATTAAGCCACCCGTGGTAGATAGCTTTACTTTTCCGTCGCTAAAATCGATACCCGCTAAAGAGAATATATATGTTCTAAAGCCAACACCTATATTCCCTACGAATTGCCCGTTAACATACAGATTCGAAGGGCGCTGATTACCTACACTAGAATAAATATTTTTTAAGGTTATTGATGATCCAGTTACAGATTTTGGGATGTCATAAGTCACTGAGTAATGTGGCCATAAAGAAAACCAACCATTTTTAACGAACTGGCCACTCTCTGTACTACCATCTAATTCTAATGATGCGGTTTCTTCACATTTCAATGGGTTGTTGGTTGGCATTTTGCAAATTTTCAATGCACTTTCAAGAGTGCAAGTCATCCCGCTTTCACAATCAGCGTAAGCAGTGGATATGCCATGCGAAATTTCATAAGCATTATTTTGGCCTATTAATGCCATGCGGTATGTCACATCGTTTGGGTCTATTTTTGGGCGACCTTTATCAAAATTGTCTTGGATGGCAGTTGCTTGTTTATTATTAAAGTAGGCGCTGGTCTTTTTGCTGTTAACTTGGACGCTATTCATGCCTGATTGGTCAGGGTTGTGTACTTTTGTTTTACAGCTAACGTCATTATCCGCGCAGTAATCCTCAACGTTAATGGCCTTTTTTGTTACATTAATATTTTTAGTCCAAGCCACGCCGTCCTCAAATCGTTTCGCTTGCGCTGCAAATGGCTTTGCTTGGGTTGTGCTGCTCAGTGGTGCAAGCAGGGTAATGAGGCAAAGCAACGCGCGTAGGTGCAAGTGGCTAACGCCATTTGGCTTATTTAAGTTGTTTCCATTGCCGATTGTTTCTCTTTGGAATATCACAGCGATGCCTCATAACGGGCTAGTATTGAGGTCGGTATCTCACCCACATCACCGCCTTTGAGTATCTCAAGTGCGTCATACATCGAAATGTTACCGTAGAGAATGTCAAAGTCATCTTCCATACAGGGCGCTTTAGGCATACACGCGCCCTCTTTGATGGTCACAAAGGCAGGGACAGATTGGATATTAAAAGTTTTAAACCATTCAGGATTGATGGCAAAACCGCTATTGAGTTTTTTACCGCCTTTTTGTGCCAGTAGCTTGTTTATGCGAATGAGTGTGCCTTTAAAACCTTGGGGTAATACGCCTCTGATAATAAGGGGTATCTGCAACGTTTTGCTTTGCGCTAACAGTTGCTTAAGCGCAATGTTTGGCATGGTCAGTGACACAAACACCATGATCCCCTTGGGCTTGGCGTTGGGATTCTTAGTTGGCTCTGGCACATCAAGTACGCTTGATAGTAATGCCGTGTTAAGTTGGGCGTTGTCTAATTGACTCAGACCTTCAACGTAATGTTTGAACTTATTGCTTTTTTCCATTGCCGAAACCCTGTCAATATCGGAGAAGTCCAGTGGTTTTGCATGTAGGCTCGACAACTGACTTGTCACGATGAAAAGTACAATCGTAAGTACAAACACAGACAAGGGAAATGGCATAGTTACAGGTTCGTTCCCTGCGCAATGCGCGGGGATATGGTTATATTTTGATAGCATTAATTCCTTACCTCTTTCATTTATTTGCTTTAGCAGCGCTGCGCTTGCATCCTACCTGCGTGTGTCGCCTAGATTGAAAATAGCCTCAATCACGACACATTCAGGTAGGTTGATTTGTTCTTTGTTCTTTGTTCTTTGTTCTTTGTTCTTTGTTGTTTGTTCTTTGTTATTTTTTTTCGTATGAGACTAGATGGTTGATGATGTAGCGTAAAAAAAATACGCAGTTACGTTTTAGCCAATTCACAAAA
>JABSOG010001169.1 GCA_013216025.1 Algicola sp.
ACCGGATCATGGCCTTCTTGAAATTGCCCTAATGACACCACTTGGTCCATTTTTTCGCTGGAGACAAAACGCAAACCCAGCTGAAACACATCGGTATTGTCGAGCTGCCATTTGAATTGTTGTTCGACACCCCATAGCGTATTGAGGCTGTGGTAAGACTTAATGAGTTGTGGATAGCGGTAAGTATATTGAAAGCCGGTCTGGGGCAGTTGACGGTTTTGTCGGTACCACAGGTTGGTGGTCGACATCAGGTCGGCTTTGATGCGGTAATCGGCGTCAAATGAAAACATCTGGGCACCATGATGCACCTTAAAGCTGTCATTGGTGGTTTGGTATTCAAACCCCGGCACGTAACTGCCAAGGCCCTCTTTTTTGTTCCAGATGAAAAGCCCGGCGCTGGCTCGAACCAATCCCGTGGTTTGTAGATCCTCTAATGAAGAAAAATAGTTGATGTTGGCCCGTAAGCTCCAGTTGTCTTTGTTGGTATTAAATCCATCGGTCAAAGATTGTCCGGCAAAAGGGCTTTGGCTGCCAGCGTGATATTGTCGGTTGTTGTCAAAGTCAGCTGTGGTGTTCTGTGGGTAAACGTTGTTATGAAAGTAACCAGCAGGGTCGGGGCGGCCTAGCCCCATATCGCCATCGGTTTGATACAGTTTAAAAGCACCGTTGATATGAATGTTGTCAAATTTAGACTGGGCAAAGGCAGACACCGCGCGGGTATTGTCTTCGCCAAGCCATACTGTGGAGGTCAGTTTATTGGCTTTAACACGGCGCTGAGTAATAAAATGTATGATCCCCGAAAAGGCATTGGCACCGTAAATCGCTGATACTGGGCCTTGTATCACTTCGATGCGGTCGAGGTCTTGATAAATCTGTTCTTCGCCGAGCAATTGCGACCAATTAAAACTGATGTGGTTTTGCGCAATGCCGTCAACCAACACCAGCAGTTTGGGGTTGCCCGGACCACCGCCGATGCCACGATTTAAGGCGTGGTTGGGATATTCGCCGCCGCCATCCTCAAAAGTGGCAAAGTCAAATCCCGGCAAATCTTGCAGTACTTCGATCAGGTTTTTGTAACCGCGCTGGCGCATCATGGCTTGGGTGATCACCGTAATATTGGCAGGAGAATCGATAAGGCGTTGTTTGACCCGTGAGGGGGTGATGACTTCGAGTTCAAGCAACTCGGTTAATGTCATATTGACTAATTCGTCGAATTTGAACTGCTCTTGGTTTGCATGACAATTAAATGCCAGAAAAAATGCTAAGTATTTTATACTGTTAGCGTTTATCATGGTTTTTATTCGCAGAGTTAAACTTATTCGTAGAATAGTCAGCGAACGGACTTTTGGCAATTTATCTGTGCACAAAGCATTAATAAATACAGCGAAAAAGACTACAATGGCGGCAAATAATACAAGGCCTGCCAAAACGTTGAATTCTCCCAAGCAAACACATTATCAAATTGGTGACTGGCGAGTCGACTTTTCATCTAATGTTATCAGTAAAGACAATACTGAGGTTAAGGTCGAGGTCAAGATTGAAGCCAAGACTATGGCGGTCTTAAAATACCTTGTGGAACACGCCAATCAGACCGTCACAAGAGACGAGTTGCTCGATGAAGTCTGGTCAGAAATGGTCACGGTGCAAGATGTCGTGACCAATGCCGTAGGTAAACTGAGAAAAGCGCTGGGAGACAGTAAAAGACAGATCATTGTAACCGTGCCTAAAGTCGGTTATAGGCTTAATGCTCAGGTCAGCAAAATTACCTCGCAAGCCCCTGTCGTTACAGAAATACTTTCCGAAATGATCACAGAAACGGTTACCGAAATAGTTAGCGAAGTGATTGAAGAGCCGCCGATTGCAATACAGCAGCAATCACAAAACAGCAATTCAAATAAAGGGCTACTGATGGCCTCAATTGCTGTTTTGTTGTTGCTGGTTGTTTATCTGGTGATATCAAAAGGTGACAAAAGCAGTGAAGCGACCCTGACTCGGATTGCGGTGATGCCGATGAAAAATCTCGGCGACCCAAGCACCGAATATTTCAGCGAAGGTTTGGCCGACAGTATTCGGGCCCAGTTGACCCGTTTGCCCAAGTTACAGGTCATCGCCAAAACTTCGGTGGTCGGGTTTGCCAAAGAGGAAAATGTCAAAAGCATTGGTGAGCAGCTGAATATCGGTTATGTGATCACCGGCGGCGTGCGCAAAACCAATGAACAGGTGACTACAAATCTGCAACTCATCAATCTTGATAGTGATGCGCTCGAATGGACAGACAGTTTTATTGGCACTGTCGACGATGCATTTCGCTTTCAAAAGGCCATTGCCCAG
>JABSOG010001170.1 GCA_013216025.1 Algicola sp.
CAACCTTGGTGCTGCGCAACGAAGCCGTGATGAGTGGCGGCAGTTATTTTTGGCAGTTTATGAAGCAACACGACATCACCGTGATGTCGTTGCCCACCGCTTTTTGGCACATGCTGTGTAACGATCTGGATAAAGCACAATTGTCCGGTTTAAGCGCATTGAGATTGGTCATTCTTGGCGGCGAAGCAATGTCTTTGACCATGCTCAAACGTTGGCAGGGTAAGGCGAGCAGCGACATCAAGCTGTTCAATACTTATGGCCCAACCGAAGGCACGGTCATTGCTACCGCATTTGATGCCACCGACTGGCAGGCGCAAAACAGTCTGCCGATTGGTCAGGCCTTATCGAATACCCACACCTTGGTGCTCGACGAAAACCAGCAGCTGTGCCCAACAGGTGTTCATGGCGAATTGCACATTGGCGGCCAAGGGTTGGCCCGGGGTTATCTCAATCAGCCACAATTGACGGCCGAGCGGTTTATCCAAAATCCCTTTCTTTTAGGTGCAGGTGAAGGTGAAGGGAACGATAATGATGACCGGTTATACAAAACTGGAGATGTGGTGCGCACTTTGGCCGATGGCAACCTCGAATTTATTGGCCGAATCGATGATCAAGTCAAAATACGTGGCTTTAGAGTCGAGTTAGGTGAAATAGAGCATCAACTGTCACAACTGGCCCAAATTGGCGAAGCTGTCGTGCTGATTCGTGAAGAGCAGCTGGTGGCTTATTTAACCTGTCATGGCCCAATAGAAACCGAAAACCTGCGAGAACATTTACACGAGATTTTGCCTGAATATATGGTGCCTGCGTTTTTTGTGGTGCTCGATGAATTGCCATTGACCGCCAACGGCAAGGTCGACAAAGCGGCATTGCCCGCACCCGATGCCGTGCAGGTTGCCAACCAAGACGAAACCCCGGTCACCGCAACGCAAATCAAACTGGCCGAACTGTGGGCCAAATTACTGCGCATTGAGGTCGAAGAGCTGTCGAACACCAGCAATTTTTTCAAAACCGGTGGCCATTCACTGCTGGCGATACGATTGGTGGGCGAATTACGCGCCGGATTTGAAGTCGAACTGATGGTCAAAGACATTTTTGACAGTCCAGAGCTGGCGGCCCTTGCTGCGCTTATCGACCAGAGCTTAGATAAAGACACCCGCCCACAAGTGGTTGCGCTTAAGCGAACCAGTAATCGTTTGCCGACCTCATTTGCCCAACAGCGCTTGTGGTTTATCAACCGTATGGACGGCAGCAGCATTCAATACAACATGCCATTGGCGATGCGGTTTAAAGGCAAATTTGAACACAAGCTGGTCGCACAGGCATTTGAGCGCATTGTCGAACGCCACGAACCACTGCGCACGGTTTTTGTAGAAACTGAACAAGGCGTTGAACAGTTTATTCGCGACGACGTTAAATTTGAATTGACTGTCCTCGAAGCAAAACAATCTGACGTAAACAGACTCGCCGTAGAAGACGCCACCAAACCGTTTGATTTGGCACAAGATTTAATGCTCAGAAGCAGCTTTATTAAGTTAACTGAAAACGAAGGCGTATTGCTGTTTAACATGCATCATATAGCTTCTGATGGCTGGTCAATTGGCTTGCTGGTTAACGAGTTTTGGAGCCAATACAAGGCGTTGGCGGCAGGTTCGTCCAACCCGTTTGCACCGTTGCCGGTTCAATATGCTGATTATGCTCAGTGGCAGCGTACTTACCTTGAAGGTGAAGTATTAGACGCGCAATTGAGTTATTGGGATAAACAACTGGCCGACATGCCGCAGGTGCATTCTTTACCGCTAGACAGACCAAGGCCCAGCGAGTTGACCTTTAACGGCGCAAAATTCGCCACCTTGGTATCAAAGCCGACCCTTGATGGTTTGAACCAATTGGCACTGTCACAAAACGCCACCTTATTTATGGTTTTACACGGCGCCTTTAGCGTGTTGCTTGCCCGGCATTCAAACAATTCAGACATTGTGCTGGGTGTGCCCATGGCCAACCGTTTGCAAAAAGAACTCGAAGACATCATCGGCTTTTTTGTCAATACCTTGGTGCTTAGAACCGATTGTATCGATAACCCCAGTTTCGTTGATTATCTGGCCCACATCAAACAGGTTAACCTCGACGCTCAAGCGAATCAGGATGTGCCGTTTGAACATTTGGTTGAACGCCTAAAGCCGACTCGCAGCACGTCACATTCGGCTTTGTTTCAGATATTGTTTACCATGAATACCGCCGCTAATACCAATACCAGCGAAGGACAAGAAGACGCACTGGCACTAGATGACCTGCAGTTGAGTGTCATACAAGATGATCAACAGGTCATCT
>JABSOG010001171.1 GCA_013216025.1 Algicola sp.
CTGCAAACACCACAGCAACTGCGTTGGGGTTTTGTTCAGCCTGTACTTCAAATAACTGATGAATGCAGTGTTTATCAGGGATGCTTGCGTGGTTATCATTGTATTGAACCCGCTGTTGATGAACCTCAGCATCACTAAGCATCTTTGCGGTAAACACATTTTGTTGTGGTGTTTTAAGTAATGACCCCAGCAAACCATTGAAGTGACTTGCCATACGTTCAATGGTCTTGGCGACAAACAACTCAGTATTGTATTGCCATGACAATGACAATCCGTGCTCACTTTGGCGAATATCAAGCAACAAATCATATTTGGCTGCATGAGTGTGGGCCGGTGCAGCTGATTGATCAGTTTGTAAAACCAACATCACTTGACATAACGGGTGATGTCTTAAGCTGTGATCGGGTTGCAATTTTTCAACCAGTTGTGCAAAGGACACCTGTTGATGGGCACAGGCATCCAGCAACAAGGTTTTGCTTTGATTGAGCATTTGAGTGAAATTGGGGTTATCGGACAAGTCGCTGCGCAAAACCAGCGTGTTAGGCAAAGCGTCTGCCGGGTGGTCGGTCTGCAACAGTGGGTCAAGAGTGCCCACCAAAATATCGGTTTCATTGCTGTAACGTGACAGTAAGACGGAAAAGGCGGCATGCAATCCCATCAGCAAGGTTGCGTCATTATCTGAACATAAGCGCTGTAATTTATCGATAACATCACAGTCAAGATGACGAAGACAAGTGGCCCCAGCAAAGTGCTGTACAGCCGGACGTTCTTTGTCCAGTGGCAGATTATGCGTCATTGGTGATCCTGCCAATTGCGTGGCCCAATAGTTAAAGTGCTTTGTTAACATATGTCTTCTCGCTCATGTCCGTTAATTCAATGTCCGTAAAAAAGATGAAGTAATGGGTTTCTGTGGGGACAGCTAGTTACGATAACTTCTTTTTACTAACGTATTTCTAATTATACAGGGGGAGGTAATGTTTGAAGCGGAATTGAAAACTCAATCTTGCTCACCAGCTACATTCTCCATTTTGCACACCTGTCGCGTATGCTGTATATTCTTATCCTTTTGATCCCACTGAATATATTAAAAAGCCAATCAGCAATCAATGATTTTTTGACTAAAAATATTTTTTGTTCGACAGCCCAAACAGCATATAAAGCGCAAGTTCGGGTTGTCTAACTGCTGCGCTTGCGCAAAGTCAGTGTTCGAGGCTCGACACTGATTATAAATCAAACTCTTCAATTTCATCGGTTTTCAACATTTCAAGATTTTCAATGATCAGATGTTGATTGTCATCATCGTTTTGCTTGCTTTGTTCAATATACAACGCCTGTTGAGCGACCGTCACTTGATGGAACATATCAGCCACACCAATAGCACAAGATAACCGTTTGTTGATAATGCCCACCAGCTTGATAGCCAACAATGAATGCCCGCCCAATTGGAAGAAATTATCGGTTATTCCCACACGTTCAACCGCCAGCACTGCTTGCCAGACCTCACACAAGACGCTTTCAATGTCGTTGGTTGGTGCCACATAAGTCGCTTGTTGATTGGCGATATCCGGCTCAGGCAGTGCCCTGCGATCCAATTTTCCGTTGGCGGTTAAAGGTAACTGGTCCAGCAGGACAAACACCGACGGCACCATGTGAGCCGGTAAGCTGTCGCTTAAGTATTGACGCAATTGCGCGCTAAAGCTTTGCTGTGCTTCTAGCTCTGCTGCTGTGGGATCATCATCAAGTGCACCCATAACCCGATCGCCTACAACATAGGCAACTAGTCGTTTGTCACCGCTGGGCGCGTCAGCGGCCGTCACTACCACGTCTTTGACACTTTCGTGGGCCGCCAGCGCGGTTTCTATTTCTCCCAGTTCAATCCTGAATCCATGGATTTTTACCTGGTGATCGAGACGTCCCAAAAACGCCAATTCACCATCAGGCAGCCACCGCACCAAGTCGCCGGTTTTATACAAACGTTTACTGCCCAGCTCATTGGCGGGGTCATAAAACGGGTTAGTTATAAACTGTGCCTGGGTTAATTCGGCACGATTCAAGTATCCTCGGGCCAAACCCACACCGCCGATATAAAGTTCACCCGCAGCACCTGATGGCACCAAATCAGCCTGTTTGTTCAACACGTAAAGCTGGATGTTTTGGATCGGACGACCGATGGGGATACTGCTGAGTCCATCAAGTCCGTTATTGCAACTGAAGTGACTGACATCAATGGCCGCTTCGGTTGGTCCATACAAATTGTGCAACTGCACCTTCGGACACTGGTTGACAAAGTCTTTTGCCAGATTCAATGGCAACGCTTCACCACT
>JABSOG010001172.1 GCA_013216025.1 Algicola sp.
TGATGGCATTCCCGCGTTGATGGTGTTGTCGGTGTAAAACTGAATAGATTGATAAACGGTGGTGTCATCTGGGTCGCTCAGCAAATATTGCTCGGCGGCCTTTTTGTCACCTAATTTGGTGAATTTGCGATAACGGGCTTCCATCGATTTAACCGCGGCACGCGAATGGCCGGGCATGTCTAAAGACGGAATGACCTGAATATGACGTGCCGTTGCTGCGCGCAAAATTTCTATATAATCGGCTTTGGTGTAAAAGCCGTTTACTGGCGTGTCAGCCGTTGGTCCACTGCCCAGTTGGGTCAATAAGCAAGTGTCTTCAGACAAATCAAAACAGCGTTTGCTACCGATGTCGGTCAATTCTTGTAGACCGTCGATAGCCAAACGCCAACCTTCGTCATCGGCCAAATGTAAATGCAGCTTGTTGAGTTTGTAAGCCGCCATTTGGTCGAGCAATTTGAGGATCAGGGCTTTGGAATGGAAGTTACGCGCCACATCTATATGCAGACCTCTGAATTCGTAACGAGGCTCGTCTTCTACTTCAACTAAAGGAATGGTAGTTTTGCCCAAAGTTACTAGGCTCGCCAGCGACTGTAAACCGTTGGCGACACCAGCAGCATCAACCCCGGTTATCTCAATGCCGCTTTGTTTAACGACAAGTTTGTAACTAGACGCTGTTTTACTATTGTCGGCCTTAACCGACAAATTAACCGGCACGCCCTGCCCGTGCTTCATGCTCTTGTTAATGGTAACGCCAAATTGGCCTAAACGCTCAAGAGCCACTTGCACATCTGCGTGGGCAACATGATTAAGGTTAACCACAATACCGTCTGCAAGATTAAGCGAGGCATTGGCTTTGCCCACGCTGTCCATTTTAAGTAAAGTGACGCTTTTTGGCGTTGGGATAATGGCTCTATCAATGGCTTGTGCGTGTTCATAACTGCCCTTGTTAACACTGAACAGTTGTTGGTTGGTGGCCCAAACGGTATTTTCATCTTTCAGGCGCTTAAAATTCTTTTCTTTATCGGCATACAAATAAGGTTTAACAAAAGGTCGGGTTTCGAGCTGAGTTTGTTGGTCAATCACCGGTTTGGTGCTGGCAATAATGCGCGGTTGTAAACCATCAATGACAATATAATAGTTGGGTAATGCGTCAGAATTTGAAACAGACCAGCCATCGGCTCTAAACTTGATGGATTTGCTTTGACCAGCTTTAAAACCTTGATAGCTTTCGCTGGGGGTAATACGGTGCAAATCGCCATTAATGTGCTTCATCTGCAACTCGCCGTTTTCAAAGCTTTGCAGCGGCGCGATGTGGCTCAAATAAATTTGCCAGTTTTTGGCGGCAAAATCCGTGCTTGCTTCAAGGTTTATCTCAACCTGAAAACAACTGCCATTGGCGCGATTGGCATCACAGTGTTCATCTGGGCGGTTATCTACATGCTGATAGCTGACCTCTACAGAATTGGCGAATTGGTCCAACTCGCCTTGGGTGAGCGATTTAGAGACTGTGGTTTGAACCGTTGATGATGAGCAGGCCCATAACAGTGATGACACTATACCTGCGAATAGAATTCTGTATTTCATTGTGCGCCCCATTTTATAATGTAAAAAGCCAGACATATGTCTGGCTTTATCTTACAACTGCTAAGCAGTCTTTAAAAAGAAAGCTTAGAAGCTCATGTTCAGACCAACCAAGAAGCGACGGCCATTTTGGTAGATAGACATCAAACGTGATTTTTCACCATCATACTCGACAACTTCTTCGTCAGTCAGGTTAACCGCTTCAAAAGTCAGGCTAAGGTTGTCAGATACTTGGTAAGAAGAGCTGAAATCCCACTGTCCGTATGAATCATTCCACAAATCTGCACCTGTCCAGCTCACACCTTTGTACCATTCAGTACGGTAGTTATACATGATACGGGCACCGTAAGTTTCGGTTTCGTAGTAGAATGTGGTGTTGTACATATTTTCTGATGCGCCTTCAACAAAACCTGAACGGGTTGAACCGCCTGTGGCCTGGTCTCTGTCGGCATTGGTGTAAGTGTAGTTAGCCGCGATGCCAAAGTTACCGAAAGATTGCTGGTAACCCAATTCGAGACCGTTGCTGGTGCCGCCTTTACCATTGGTGGTGGTAGTGATGTCAACATCAACATACTCGCCAGACTGTTCGTTGAAGAACTGCTCAACAACAACACTTGATGTGGTATAACTTTCAATATTCTTGTAAAAGTAAGTCGCAGAGAATACAGACGAATCGTTGAAGTACCATTCGTAAGCAATATCAAACTGCTTGGCTTTTTGTGGTTCTAACTCTGGGTTACC
>JABSOG010001173.1 GCA_013216025.1 Algicola sp.
GAATTAACCCACATTGACCCAGCTGTTTTGAAAGATGAAGCACATGGCCAAAAATATTTGTCGGTCATCACAGCTGCAGCTGTTGAAGTGGCCAACGAAAGCGGCTTGGAATTAGGCTTTTTTGTCACTCACTAATTTCAACTGGTTTCGAATCTTCTGCTGCGAACTCTCTACTGCGGTAAGCGCAGATAACCTTTTGGCAAGGGCATCATAATGGTGCCCTTGCTGCTTTTGGGCTGAAATTAAGCATTCTAAAGTGCAAAAAAAAGAGAATGTGCGATTTAACTCACAAATATTGTGTCAATTTGTACACGGCCTTTATGGCCAATCTCTTACACTCTCTGTCAAAACCACATTAATAGAGCAAATACAGTAGCCAATCTCGTACAGCCAAAGTAAGGCAGACTAAGCAGACCAGTGTTTGTAGGTGGTTGGTTTCAATCAGAATTTTGTCGCCCTGCTGTTGTAGTGGACAAATCTCCCGATGTTTTGGTGTCTTTCTTCGCCATTTTTGCAGTATAAACAAGCGAGATATGTTGTAAATAGTAGCGCTTAGAGCTGATTTCCTTTACAACAGTGGATTTCTGTACATTTACATTTAAGATTTTTAAAGTAGAATACCCATTTTATTACAATACAGTACATACGGAAGTGATTGGTTTTCTTAGAGGTATTTATGAATTGGGTCACTACAAAACGAGCAACCGCTTTATTGTTGCTTTGTTCAAACACCGCGTTGGCAACAGACTATAACAATAGCAGCTACTGGGGGCACTGGTTTGACAGAGACACTATGTACATTAAGGGTGCTGAATTCTGTAAATACTACCAACAATGTAATAGCCAAGATTATGCCTTGTCGGCCCGCGGCTTACTCTTAGAATCAAAAACCTACTCCACAACATCGCCTAACAATGTAAATTACAACATCTCCACCGGTTGGAATTCTTCAGCAGTCTATCCTTTACTGCCTTATATACCTCACCACGACCGATGGAATACCAAAACAACCCTAACCTTTGTTGCTGATGAACAAAACCTTTCAGCGTTCAAATTTGGTGGCATTAGCTATTATGATTGGGGCTCAGGCTGTCACGTTGAGGTAACCGGTTATACCTTAGATGGCCAGCAAATTGTTGTTCAAGACAGGGTTCGCATTCTTTTTGACGATTACTATCTTCGCCAGCATTTCTCTGAACCTTTGAATAAAGTGACCATTGCTATATCAGATTGCTATAGAGGCAGAAATAATTGGTTTGACCTTTATAAAATTAAGATCACCCGTGTAGAGCCAATGCCCGCAACCGACACCGATGGTGACGGTATACCTGATAATGTTGACACAGATGATGACAATGATGGTTTAGTCGATATCCTTGATACCTATCCTCTTGATCCAAGTCGAACTTATGGCATCTGGCGTGAACAGTACAACAATATTGGTGGTAAACTGGTTCGGCATTTAACTCGTTCAGCTAACTATCCTGATAACCCTTCTCTTGTTGAGCAACTGACAACGTTTGAAGGTCCTACAAACATAGCTGACCACTATGGTTCACGAGTTCATGGTGTTTTTTACGCCCCAACGACCGGCAATTATACCTTTTGGGTTGCAGGCGATGACTATGTTCGGCTAAACCTTAGCACCGACAGTTTACCGGCGAATAAACGCAAAATTGCAGGTGTACCAGGCTGGACAAGACCCAACGTATGGAATAAATACCCGCAACAGCAATCAACCACAATTCACCTTGTCGCGGGTCAAGCGTACTACATTGAAGCGCTGCAAAAAGAAAGAGACGGCCTTGATACCCTTCAAGTGGCTTGGCAACGACCAGGTAGCAGCAACAAAGAAATTATTGGCGCTGAGTTCTTTCACCCTCAGATAGACAGCGATGGTGACGGTGTTTTTGATAGCGATGATGCCTTTCCAAACGATCCAACAGAAACAAAAGATACTGACGGTGATGGTGTCGGTGATAACGGTGATGCTTTCCCAAATGATGCCACTGAAACCACAGACACCGACAATGATGGTGTAGGCGATAATGGCGATGCCTTCCCTGCTGACCCGACCGAAACTAAAGATTCTGACTTAGATGGTGTGGGCGATAATGCCGATGCCTTCCCTTCTGATCCGACTGAAACTAAAGATACCGACCAAGACGGCGTAGGCGACAATGGCGATGCCTTCCCTACTGACCCAAGTGAAACTAGAGATACTGACTTAGATGGTGTGGGCGATAATGCCGATGCCTTCCCAACTGACGCGACTGAAACCATAGACACCGACAACGATGGCACGGGTAACAA
>JABSOG010001174.1 GCA_013216025.1 Algicola sp.
GACGGAACCTAAAACGGTAATGCGCTGACCACCATGCCAATGGCTTTGTTAGGGGCGAGTACTTGCACGAACAAACATAACATGATGCTCATTAGCAATGGCAGGCCGCCGTAATAGTACAGAGACAAGTAAAGGCTTGGTTCAAACTGGTAATAACCAACGCTGATTTGTACTGCAATACCAATCAATACGGCAATGGTGATTAAAAACAAGGGAATAAGCGCCAGAGACAAAAACTTAGAAACAAAAAACACCATGCTGCGGGCCGGGCTGGCATCGGTAAAAGCGCTCATTTGCAGGTTTTTCTCGCGCCACACCATATCGGCGCAGTAAAACACCAACACAAATAGGCAAAAGCGCGGCAATAAATCGTATTGAAATCTTTCGAGTATCCGCGAGGTGGTTGGATACTTGGGCGAATCAAAATCGTGGATAAACGTCAGCGGTGCAATTTCGCCTGCCAGCAATATGCCCCACAAGATCACCACGCCCCAAAACACGTAGCTCTTAAGCAAATAGGCCACTTCGAGCCGTACACACGATGAAAGTACAGACCATTGATCGGCCAAGTTAATAGAAGGGACAGGGATAGCTTTGCTAATCGCAATAGATTTTGGCTCATTGCCCTTGGGCTTTTTACCGCCCTTGCTTTTATGATTCAAATCGAGCTTAAAGCGGGCATAAACCCCCAACATAATCACCAGTGTGACACCAATCCAGATAGCGCGGTTAAGCAACACGCTGCCACTCAATGGCACCACTTGGTTATTGCGTTCAGTGGGTGTCCAAAATTCGGTTTGTACTTCAAAGGCGCTTAAGCCAAACGGATCAATCAACGCCGCCAATAGTTTGGTTTGCGGGTCGGCTGGCAGCGCATCGGCTATCAACGGCGAACCGACATACATTGAAGTTAAAAAATAGAGCACATAAATCATCAAACCCGACAGGTAAGTGGCCAACACATTGCGGCTGAAACACGCAGTGGCAAAGCTAATGGCCGCGCATAACATGATGCTTGGCAAAATAAACACCAGCAAAACCCAACCATAATGCCAGGGGGTGTTTTGCACAAAATTACCGTCGATGCCCGCAGGTAAATGGGTGCGCAACATCATGGTCACAGCCGCCATGCTAAGGCACAAAACACTAATCAAAACAATGCCAATGTAGCGAGTGACAATATACTTGCCCGGGGTGAGTTGGCTGGCATAAACCATTTCTGCCGAGCGGTTTACCTCATCGCGCAGCACCCCATTGGCGGCTAAAACGCCAGTGAGAATGGGGATCATCAAACCCAAAAACAAATAAACCGAGGTAACAAGGTAAGGCGAATTGACGTTTAACTTGCCTGCTAGCCCCATTTTCCCGGTCATGAAAAAGCCGAAAAAGGCGAACGCAAACAATCCCATGAAAAACGCGTATTGGCGCGTGTGAAAGCGCAATTCAAACTGCAATAGATTACCTAACATACTAACATCCTTACCTATTGTGTCTGTAACAATACAGCAAAATAAACATCTTCCAAATCGGGCGATACCACTTCAAAACCGTCATCTGGGCGGTTGTCTGCCAGCACATGAATGCAACGCAGGCCTGAACTAAGTCGAATAGAGATAACTTTGAATCGTTCACGGCACGCCGCCTCCTCTTGTGGGCTGATGGTTTTGCGCCACACTTTGCCGTTAAGCTGTTCGATTAGCGCTTCGGGTTTACCTTGTGACAGTATTTTGCCACCCGCCAAAATCGCCATGTTGGGGCAAAGCTCTCGCACATCTTCGACAATATGGGTCGACAAAATCACCACCCTGTCTTGCCCCAGTTGGCTGAGCAGTTGATGAAAACGGTTGCGCTCACCCGGGTCAAGCCCCGCCGTGGGTTCGTCGACAATGATCAGTTTTGGATCGCCAAGCAGCGCTTGAGCAATTCCAAAACGCTGGCGCATACCACCCGAAAACGTACTCACGGATTTTTTTCGGACGTCATAAAGGTTGGTTTGTTCAAGCAAGGCCGACACCTGCTCGCGCCGTTGTGTTTTATTGGTGATGCCCTTAAGCACGGCAAAATGTTCAAGTAAATCAAAAGCCCCAATCCGAGGGTAAACGCCAAATTCTTGAGGTAAATAACCCAGTTGCGCCCGTAACTGCTGAGGGTTGTCGAGCACATTGCAGCCATTAAAAACAACGCTGCCTGCATCCGCCCCCTGCAAACTGGCCAGCGTGCGCATCAAGCTAGACTTGCCTGCCCCGTTGGGTCCAAGCAAGCCGGTGCTCTCACCATCGCGGGCCTCGAAGGAAACGCCGTTGACGGCT
>JABSOG010001175.1 GCA_013216025.1 Algicola sp.
CGTGAGTTTGTCATGGCCATGATTTTTCCGTTGATTTGTTTGTTGTTTGGCGGGGGCTTTTTAATGTGGTATTTATTCGATCCCATGGGAGGCACTCCCAGTCATGATGAATTGGCGGTGAGCCGTGGTTCTATTGAATGGGTAAAATCAGATGAGTTTCGTATCAGTTTTAAGTTTGATGAAAAACCGGATACTTTTGGTTACCCTATCAATCATAGGGATGGCTATTTGGTGAAAAAACGCTTGCTTGAGGCGGATAAAACGGTGGTGACAGTTAAGGCTCAATTACAACCGACTCGTAATAAAAACAAGTCGAGGCCAAAATATCACAAGGTTTTCGAAGTGGCGATAGGGGATGAAGTAATCAAATCTTATAAGCAAGTTACACAGGATTTGATTCAACGTAACAAGATCAACGTCTTTATTCTGGTTGCTTTATTTATCCCGACGGGACTGTGGTTTAGTTGGGCCATTTGCCGTAATTATAGGCGCAGTAATCAAGAATGATAAAAGTCCGCGTGCAAGAATCTGGGTGTTATTTTACATCAGGTTAATAAAGGTGCTTCGATTAGTCGACTATCAAGATATTGCTGGTTGACCGAAAATACCAGCAACAGGGTCTGCTGGTCTAACCGTTGCAGCGCAGGGTAGGCAAGGGCATGATTATTGTCGCTGAATTTGGCTATCACCTTGGGGGGTTCATTGTTTGAATATTTGATAACCCACAGCGCCTTGCGACTGGTTTTGCTGGGGTTGCAGGCCAGATAATATTGATTGGCATCATTGAAAACGGCAATCGCCGAATTGGGGTTGACGATTTCGGTTTGGTACAATGAATCAAATGTCTGACCACCGTCAAAACTGTCGCTGGCAAATAGAAAACCGGTATTTGAACGGCACCAAAGCCTTAAATGTGTGACCGAAATACGCGCTATGGCAGGTTGGATAATACTGATAATACCCGATGGTTTGTTTTTTAATTGCCCCAGCGGTTCTACGTTGTATTGATCATCTTTGCCAATGCTTTCGAGCACAACAACTCCCGAGAAGTTTTTTTCTGAGCTAGAAGGGATTAACAGTGAACCATCATCCAGCAACATCGGCGGGTTACGGGTGGGTCCAATGGCTTGTTTGGGCAGTGGCAACGGGTCAGTAAAGGTGGCGCTGTTATCGTTGCAACACTGCATAACGCCACGCCAATTTGATGGGCCGCCACCAATTTTACTGAACAACCATGTTTGATTATTTCCGGGTTCACTGCATTGGTATAACACCGGGTTATGATAATTGTGTTGGTCATTTGTGGTATTGCCAACACCCTTGAGTGACTGCCACTGGTTATTGTCAAAAGTACATTGCCATAAAGCGCTTTTATTTTGCTGTGGCTCACGGCCAAAAAATACCAGTAATATATGCCTATCGGGCAGTTTGCAAAGGGTAGGGGCGTGAGCTGTTGTCAGTTGCGCTTGGCTTAAATCGGCAAGGTTTGTTGGCATAATTGCAATGAGACAAATATTTTGTGGATTTGGCGTTAAATTGTTATTGAAAATCGCCGTCAAGGCAAGTGGCACAAACTCAAATCCCTGATTGCCTTATAGTGGTCAAGTTTGCGATAATCCGCCGCTGAATCACAAGAGAGGTAAAACATGCAGTTATTGCGAATAGATTGTTTGGGACATGAGCTAAGGCTTGAAGGGTCTATGGCCGGATGGCAGGCGCTGTTTTGGAACAATCAACTGGTGTCACAGCTTGACGCCAATGCCAACGACGATGGCCAATCGGTCCACCAGTTTGTGCTGGTTGCTGAAAGTGAGAGTGGGGGTGAGAGTGGTGATGCCACCAGCACTGATACTGCCACCAAGAGAGTTGATTGCCAGCTCAGCACCGAATTAAACTGGCAGCCGTTTGAACTGAGCTATCAGTTGCAAGTTGACGGTGAAGTGGTCGGCAAATCGTCATTAAACGAAAAAGACATCGAAACCCAAGAAGTCACCCCGCGTGAACAAGCCCCCAGAAAGATAGGGTTTGCAGGTCTTGCCTCGTTGGGATTCAAACTGCTAAAAAGTGCCAAAGTGATTAAGGTATTGTTTGCCGCAGGTAGTTTGGCTGCCTACTCCTGGTTGTTCTCCATTCAGTTTGCGATTGCGCTGATCTTGTGTCTGGTTTTTCACGAATATGGCCACATCAAGGCAATGAAATATTTTGGCAGGAAAACCAAGGGCATTTATCTTCTTCCCTTTGTCGGTGGGCGGGCGGTGTCGGAGGACAAAAGCAACACCCGGTGGCAAAATGTGGGGAGCTCTTTG
>JABSOG010001176.1 GCA_013216025.1 Algicola sp.
AACAGCTCCGATAGTGTTGGCGGTGGATAAAACCGGGTTAAGCGCAACGGCAACCAGGCAAAATCCGGCTGCTTTGAGCGGCCCTGGCGATCTGGCCTATGTCATTTATACCTCCGGTACCACAGGAAAACCCAAGGGGGTGATGATTGAGCACCATAGTGTGGTCAATTTGTCTCAGTTTATTGCCAGAACCCATCAACTGGATGAAACCACCAGGGCACTGTTTTTCTCCAACTACGTCTTTGATGCCTCGGTATTTGAGTTGTTTCCCTGTTTATTGAGCGGTTCGCGGCTGATTATAGTGCCAGGCACTGCACAACAAGACAGTGGTGAGCTGTTATCGTTGATTGAACAACAGCAAATAGACAAAGCTTTTATTCCTACCGTGTTGTTGGCTCAAATGGACAAGGCATTGGCCCAGTCGTCATTAAAAGTGGTTCATACCGGTGGTGATAAGCTTAATAATCTGACTCGACTGCCTGCCGCTGTCACCTTTAACCAATATGGTCCGACGGAAGGCACTGTCTGCGTAACCCAAAACCGCATGGCAGACCATCAGGATATCGGCCTTGGGCAACCGATTGACAATACCCGGGTATATGTCTTGAATCCATCCGATCAGCCGGTACCGGTGGGGGCCGTGGGCGAATTGGCAATTGCCGGTGCCGGTGTGGCCAGGGGTTATCTCAACCGGGCTGAACTGAGCGAAAAGGCGTTTATCGACAATCCTTTTGCCACGGTACAAGACCTGGCCAAAGGATATGACAAGTTATATAAAACTGGCGATTTGGTGTACTGGGTGGCAGATAAACAAGGTCTGCCGGGCAAACTGCACTATGTCGGCCGCAAAGATAGCCAGGTCAAGATCCGCGGCTACCGGATTGAATTGGCAGAGATTGAAAGCTGCTTAAACGAGCTGCCTGAAGTGGCCCAGGCGGTGGTGATAAACCGTGAACAAGCAGGTAGGCAAATTTTGGCGGCTTACCTGGTCGGTGAGGCCGGGGTGAACGTAACGCCCGCTGAGCTTGGCAAAAAGCTGGCACAGACGCTGCCGGATTATATGGTGCCGACAACCTTTACCTTGATAGAGGCGCTGCCGCGAACCATTAACGGCAAACTCGATACAGCGGCCTTGCCTGAGCCTGAATTTGTCAGCATCGAAGGTTATGTTGCACCGGGCAACCCGATGCAAGTGCAACTTTGCGCGATTTGGCAACAGGTGCTGGGGATCGAGTTGGTGGGTATTGACGATAACTTCTTCCGCATCGGTGGCGATTCGATTGTCAGTATCCAATTGGTGTCGAGGGTGCGGCAGGCCGGGTTCGAGTTGCAGGTCAAGGCGATTTTCGATGCCCCTACCGTGGCTCAGTTGTCACAATTATTGGCGCGCAGTGCCGACGCCGATGCGATTGAAGTGAAAACAGAGCAGGGGTTGTTGACCGGCTCGTTTGGTTTGTTGCCGATTCAGCAGTGGTTCTTTGAACAACCGCTAGACGTCGCACAGCACTGGAATCAGGCGTTTATGATGGCTGTACCCGGTGATGTTCAGCCGGGTGAAATTGAACAGGCACTGACGGACTTGACCGCACACCACGATATGTTGCGCTGTCGCTTTGAAAAAGGCGATCAGGGTTGGTCCCAAACGTATCATCAACAAGCGGCAGATTGCCTGGCACCGCTTCGTACACTGGATGTCAGCCGTTTGCACGGGCAGCAGCGAGAGGCGGCGATGGATGAAGTGCTGACCCAGTGGCAAAGCGGGTTTGACTACTGTCAGGGACCGCTGTGGCAAGCGGGTTTTCTAAGCGGTTTTGCCGATGGCAGTGCCCGCTTGTTCTTTGCCTTCCATCATTTGATAGTGGATGCGGTTTCTTGGCGGATCATCGCCGAGGACATCAAACTATTACTGAGCGGTGAGCCATTGGCCGCCAAAACCAGCAGTTATCGCCAATGGGTCGATGCGGTGCGGCATTATGCTCGCCAAAATACGCATCAACGGGAAAGTTGGCTTAACGTGGCCAAACCATCACTTGATTTGCCAAAACCCGGCAGTCTCAATCACCAACAGCTGAAATTGTCTGCCGCCCAAACCGATATCCTGTTACGTCAGGCCAATCAGGGTTATCACACCGAGATTAACGATTTACTGCTCAGTGCACTGGCCGTAGCCTTGCAGCAAACATTTGGCCATGAGGTCAATGCGATCACCGTTGAAGGTCATGGCCGTGAAGCCATTGATGACAGCCTGGATACCGCCAGAACCCTGGGCTGGTTTACCACCACTTATCCTATCGAGCTAAGGGCG
>JABSOG010001177.1 GCA_013216025.1 Algicola sp.
CCGCCTGACGCATGGCCGCAGCCGAACCAATCATGCAATCGAACCGGGTCATGGCAACCATATCGAGGATCACCGCAACGCCCCTGCCCTCATCCCCGACCATCCACCCCATCGCGCCGCGTAATTCCGTTTCAGATGAGGCATTGGAAACATTGCCCATTTTATTTTTCAGCTGCTGAATTTGCAGCGGATTTTTGCTGCCGTCTGGTCGCCAGCGAGGCACCAGAAAACACGACATGCCCGATTGGGTTTGTGCCAACACCAAAAAAGCATCACACATAGGGGCTGAGACAAAGTACTTATGACCCACCAACTCATAAACCTCACCGGGACCCGGCGCGCCCACCGCAAAAGCCAGGGTAGTATTACTGCGCACATCAGAACCCCCTTGCTTTTCGGTCATCGCCATGCCGATAGTCAACCCGGTTTTTTGGTCACAGGGCACATTACGTGGGTCATAATCGCTTGACAATATTTTGGGTGCCCAACGTTCAAACAAGTCCGGTTGATTTTTCAGTGCGGGAATGGCGGCTGATGTCATGGTAATAGGGCAACCATGGCCCGCCTCAACCTGAGTCAATAAATAAGATTTTGCAGCCCGGGCCACATGGGCACCCGGTTGCGACTGTGCCCAATGCGCACTGTGTATTTGCTCTTTGATGGCCAACGACATCAACTGATGATAAGCCGGATGAAAACGCACTTCGTCAACGCGCTGGCCATGACGATTATGAGTATGCAATACCGGTTTGTTTTGATTGGCCAAAAAGCCCCACTCAATGACCTCAGCCGAACCTGTTACTGCGCCAAAACGATGCAAGTCACTATCGGCCCAAGCCGCACCATGGGCCGCAACACTGCGTTGCAGCGCCAAATCGGTGCTGTAGCTGTTGTAGTTTTCCAGTGGCCCAGGTTGATTGGCAACCTCGTGGGTTTCAGCCCACCAGCGAGTACTGGGTTCAAATGAAGATGCTTGTGACATAACCGAACGCTTATTGATATTAGTTGTCTGACCAGTATCAGTTTTACGGGTGGATTTGTCCACGTCTTTAAACACGCAAGTAAACCCGATAAAAGGAAATAACCAAGAAACAGATTTGAAATATTTTGATACTTTTTTAGACTATTTATTCTAACCCTATCAACACCTTGAATTATAACATGTTTATCATGGTATTTTGACCAGATGTTTCCTGTCCAAATGGTCAATTTAATCCAATTTAACAACTCCCCCGCTTGACGTTCACTTTTTTTTAGCAATAATCATACAAATATGAGGTTTGAGGTCTGACCTATTTAGCCGAAATATTGGTCAGTCCAAAGACACTCATTAAAAATACAACAATAACAAGCTATGAGAGAAATCTAACAATGAATATTCAAAAAATAATGCGCCGGGGGCTGGGTGTTATCCTCGCTTTTTGCTCCTTAACCACCTCCTTAACCACTCTGGCGAACACCGGTGTCGCCTTCGTTCACGGCACCGGTTCTCAAACCGATGCCTACAATGACTATTGGGGCAGTAGTTTCGTTAACTCAGTCATGCAAAACCAGTCGAATAGTAACAATTATGTAATGGTCAACTGTGATTTTGAACAATACATGTGGGACAGTCGTGCCGCAGGTTGTTTGGCGGGTCAGTTAACGTCATACATTCAAAGCAACAATATCACCGACATGGTGGTGTTCACCCATTCTAACGGCGGCAATGTGATGCGCTGGATCATGTCAAACCCAACCTGGGACAGCCGTTATCCGGCGATCATCAACTCCATCAGATGGGTCAATGCCTTAGCGCCTTCCAGTGCCGGCACACCTTTGGCCGATGCGGTAATTTCAGGCAATGTATTTGAAAGCGCCCTTGGCTGGTTAATCGGCTATAAAAGCGATGCAGTCAGAATGCAACAGACCAGCTGGATGGCCAATTACAATGCCAATTGGTTGTATGGCACCAGTGGCCGCCCGGCATTGCCAAAAGGATTTTGGAGCGTCGTTGGCAGTGATGTTGATTCAGCGATTTGGGACAGCGACAGTTACTGTGGCGGTTACACCAATCAGTTGGCACTAGAAACAACCCAAAACTGGTTAGATGATTGCTCTGATGGCTTTTTGGATTGCAGTTCTCAGAACAGAGCGATAGATTTGATTATTGGTATCCATTTTATTTTCTTTGTTGTTTGGTATTAAACATTCAAACAACAAATTTACATTTCAATTTACCATTTTGAGTATAAAATTTTAGGTTAAATTTTGAGTATAAAATTTTGGGTATAAAATTTTGAGTATAAATTTTTGGGTATAAAA